>CATMVR010000477.1 GCA_950075905.1 uncultured Persicitalea sp.
GGCCTGAGCCACGGTGCCATCAAGACCCTGGAAGCGCACGGTACCGATGAGCAGAAAGAAAAATACCTGACCCGTCTGATTTCCGGTGAGTGGACCGGCACCATGTGCCTGACCGAGCCTCACTGTGGTACTGACCTGGGTATTCTGCGCACCAAGGCAGAACCCAATGCCGATGGTTCCTATTCCATCAGTGGTACCAAGATTTTTATCTCCGCCGGTGATCATGACGCCGTAGATAATGTGGTGCACCTGATGCTGGTGCGGATCAAGGGAGCCCCGCGGGGCACCAAGGGTATCTCTCTCTTTGTGGTGCCCAAGTACCGCTTGGGGGCCGACGGTAGTTTTGAAGACAACGATGTTACTTCAACCGGCATCTACCACAAAATGGGGCAGCGCGGCACGCCGGCCATGCACCTCACTATGGGTGATAATGACGACTGCCGCGGCTGGCTGGTGGGAGAACCCAACCGGGGACTGGCCTACATGTTTCAGATGATGAACGAGGCCCGAATCGGGGTAGGGATGACGGGCGCGGCCATTGCGTCGGCGGCCTACTATGCTTCGCTGGTCTACGCCAAAGAGCGCCCGCAGAGCCGCCGCCTGAACGAGAAAAATCAGCTTGACTCGCCGCAGACTATGATTATAAACCACCCCGACGTGAAACGGATGCTACTGTTTCAGAAAGCCGTCGTGGAAGGCTCGCTGTCGCTGCTGCTGGAAAGCGCCCGGCTGTCGGACCTGGTGAAGGTGACCGAGGGCGAGGAAAAGGAAGACTACGAGCTGCTGCTCGATCTGCTGACGCCCGTGGCCAAAACCTACCCCACTGAAATGGGCGTGCGCTCAGTGAGTGAGGGCCTGCAGGTACTGGGCGGCTACGGCTTCACGGAAGATTTTCCGTTGGAGCAATATCACCGCGATATTCGCATTACGCCCATTTACGAAGGTACCACGGGCATACAGTCGCAGGATTTGCTTGGCCGAAAGATGACTATCAAAGGAGGCAAGGCACCCCGGCTGCTGTTTGCCGAAATCAGTAAGACGCTGGCTCAGGCCGATACCCACGAGGAGCTGAAACCCTACGCCGAAACCCTGCGGAAGGAGCTGGCCCGCGTGCAGGACGTGACGGCCACGCTGCTACCCTACGCCGCGCAGGGCGACTACGAGCGCTTCCTGATGGACGCCACGCTGTATATGGAAATGTTCAGCATCGTTACGATTGCCTGGCAGTGGCTGAAGCAGGGCGTGGTAGCCAAAGAGGCGCTGCTGACCAGCAACCCCGCGGAGAGCGAAGCCGATTTTTACGAAAGCAAGCTGCTTACCATGAAGTATTTCTTTCACTACGAGGTGCCGAAAACAAAAGGTCTCGCCACGCGGTTAAAAGACACTGAGATACTGACCATTACGACCGACAAAGAGCTGATTATTTAAGATACTTCTTAACCTAAACTTCAATAAATTCAATTAGTCAACAACTAAAATCACAAAAGGAATAGGCCCCGCCCTTTGGCGGGGTTTTATTTTTTATTGCACCAGCAGCCGGAGGGAGTTGTTTTTGGTACGTACTTTTAGCCAGTCCTCAATGCGCTTTGCTTCGCGTGAACTGGGCCGCCGGCTAAACCGGGCGTACGCCAGGAAGGCAGTATCAGTTTTGGCCGTTTGCAGGTTGTAAATGGGAGATCGTGCCAATGAAAACTCCCTGAGCGTAGGGTACTGTACCTTTATTTCTTTGCTGACATCGTCCGATATCGTTATCTGAGTCTGGTACTTGACCAGCTCTTTTTCCAGAAGCGCTATCCGGGCGTCCTTATTCATCACCAGTTCCTCGTTCTTTTTGTAGAGGTCTTCGAGAATTCCCGTACGCAGGTCCTGATTGAGCTTGGCCAGGGTGCCGGAGTTGAACTCGTTGTAGTCCTGCCGGATCACCAGCTGGGTATTGCGGAGTCCGTAGCGGTTCATCCGCTGGCTCATATCCAGAATCCGGCTGCTGTCTATCGTTTGTCCGATGCACGTAATAACAATCTGGGAGGTGTCGGGCAAATGCCGGTACAGGAGCTGCTGATTGATGACCTGCGTGGCGGGGTTGTTCATTTCCTGTTCGAGAAAGGTACGCGCCTTGCGCTCAAAAAAACTCTTTTGCACTACATTGTAGGCAATAAAAACGCTCGGAATAATGGTAGCTATCACGAGTAAACCAACCCACACCCTTACCCGCCGCTCCGTTACTTCATCTACGTAGTGGATGGTTTTATAACGGAGGTACTTAACCACTACTACCGTGGAGAACATGATAAACACGCAGTTGATGGAGAAAAGGTAGAATGCCCCAAAAAAGAAGCTCCACTGGGCGGTGGCGATACCGTAGCCCGCTGTACATAGCGGGGGCATCAGAGCCGTGGCTATGGCCACCCCGGGAATGGCGTTACTTTTATCTTCCCGCGAACTGGCAATGATACCGGCAAAACCACCAAAAAGGGCAATCATAACGTCCCAAAGGGTAGGAGTAGTACGGGCCAGAATCTCGGTTTGGGCGTCGCTCAGGGGGGTAATCAGGAAGTAGACAGTAGAAGTGAGCACGCTGATTACTACGGCAAGAGCGAGGTTGTTGATAGCTTTGCGGATGAGCACGATGTCAAATATCCCGATGCCAAGACCCAGACCGATAATGGGCCCCATGAGGGGGGAGATCAACATGGCACCAATAACCACCGCCGCTGAATTGACATTCAGACCAATGGAGGCGATGAAAATAGCGCAGATCAGAATCCAGAGGTTAGTACCCCGGAAGACCACCCCTTTCCTGATGTCCTCGATGGTTTCGTCCTCGGGGGCTTTCCCCTCTTCCAGGTCAAAAATATGACCCAGAAAGGCGCGCAGTTGCCGGATGAACAGGTGGGTGCGCATTGACGGAAATGATTTTTTCATGGGTTTCAGAGGAAGATACTAATACTGGTCAAAGATAAATGGATATATTTGATTAACTAAAAAGGAAGAATTCAAGTATACCTAAATCCTGATTGTTGATGAATCTGTTTACTATCATTGCCTTGCTCACTACCGTGTGCGCTTTGTTTGCCTATGTTAATTTTCGCTTTGTAAAACTACCCACTACCATTGGCCTGATGCTGATAGCGCTACTGGTTTCCATCGGTATAATGATTGTCGGTCAGTTTAATACGTCTGTGCTGGATGGTGTCAAAGGGTTAATCAGCGAGATTGATTTTTCGGAAGTACTGATGGAAGTAATGCTGAGTTTTCTGCTGTTTGCGGGCGCCCTGCATACCGACATGGACCTGATGCGGGAGCAAAAATGGAGCATCCTGAGCTTTGCTACACTGGGGGTGCTCATCTCTACGTTTCTGGCCGGTACCCTGTTTTTTTATGTTTTGCCCCTGCTGGGCCTCGGTATTCCTTTTATTCACTGCCTGTTGTTGGGAGCGCTCATCTCGCCTACAGACCCCATTGCGGTGCTCGGTATCTTGAAAGAAGCCAAGATTCCTAAAAATCTGGAAATCGTCATCACCGGAGAGTCCCTGTTCAACGATGGAGTAGGAGTAGTGGTATTCCTAACCATTCTGCAGATTGCCATCATGGGGCCTTCCGAAATTACCCCCGGCGAGGTAGCCTTTCTATTTGGTGAAGAAGTGGGAGGAGGGTTGCTGCTGGGTATGGTACTGGGCTACATTACCTACCGCCTGATGAAGTCCATCGATCATTACCAGACAGAGGTGCTGCTATCGCTGGCGCTGGTGATGGGAGGGTACGCCCTGGCGTCGGCCCTGCATTTTTCAGGACCTCTGGCGGTTGTGGTAGCGGGCCTGTTTATTGGTAACAAAGGGCGTACCGAAGCTATGTCGAGCGAAACGGTAGAATATCTAGATAAATTCTGGGAGCTGATCGATGAGTTACTCAACGCGCTGCTGTTTGTACTTATTGGTCTGGAAATCGTGGTGGTCTCGTTTCTGGACGAGTACTGGCTGGCGGGACTGATTGGGATTCTGCTGGTGCTTATCTCGCGCTTTGCGGCGGTATTCATCCCCATTCTTTTCTTGCGGCGATCGGTTAACTTCATGCCCCGAACCCCCATGATCATGACCTGGGGTGGTTTGCGTGGTGGTATTTCTATCGCGTTGGCGCTGTCGTTGCCGGCGGCCATGAACAAGGATCTGATCCTTTCGATCACGTACAGCATCGTTATTTTCTCGATCCTGATCCAGGGCATTACCCTGGGGCCGATCGTGAAGCAGATCAAGTTGAAGTTTGACCTGTAAGGGGGAGTCTTTGCTAGAATAAAATGCTTAGCCCGCCGCCCGTATTCAAAACACCTACGGGTTGGTGGGCTGCCATGGGCTCGCGCGATTGCTGGGGGCCGATGGTGATCTCCTGGACCATGTTTTTATACCGCACATCGGCCGTAATATAGTGGGCGTTGGCCTGCACTGCCAGCCATCGGCATAGCTTGTAACGAATGGTTGTTCCCAGACCAGCAGCCAGGGCCTGCGCGGTACGCGAGGGGGTGGTCAGCTGAATAGCGGGCCGGATATCGGGGGCGGCCAGTTCCATCCTCGAGCTGGTAGCCACTGCGAGTCCGGCGGTCAGCTGGAAATCAAAGATAAAGCGTCCCGTTTGCAGGGAGAGCAGAGGGCCGGCCATGTAGGTTTGCAGGGTGCAGTTGGTTGCGCTACTCTCCCA
>CATMVR010000478.1 GCA_950075905.1 uncultured Persicitalea sp.
CCCCCCGCACCGGTTCCCGCGCCACCTGGCGCCCCGCCGCCACCGCAATAGCGCGTGGCCGCAAACCGGCGTGACTGCCAATACTCTCGGTGAGGTGATCGGAGCCGTCTCACCCCCAGGTCCCACGACGACGCGGTTCGTGCTGCGGTTGGCGTATCAGACACCGGTAGAACAATTGCAGGCTGTGATTGCAGCTATACAGCAACTGATCGACGAGCACCCCGAAACACGACAGGAGCCTGGGGTAGTCCGGTTGGATGCGTTTGGTGAAAGCTCGCTGGATGTACTTGTGATTTTTTACGTCGAGACAGCTTTGGCCTTCGAATTCAACCGCGTAAAAGAGGATGTGAATTTTAAAATCATAAAAATTGTTGAATCAAGCGGGGCAAGATTTGCATTTCCTGGAAGAGAGTTGTATCTTCGTGGAGCGTCTTCATTGCACCCCCCAGAGTAGTAAATAATTCTTTTTTTATTCTTTATCTACAAGAAATAAAGGTTTCTTATTGAAAACTAACAAATTTGAATTATCATTGCGCCCAATTCTGGCCGGTGCTTACTTATAAGACATCCAATTATCCTCATCATACCCATTCGCCTGCCTGGCCATCCTCATCCCGTTAAATCCTGATTACCCATTGTTTTACATGACGTGACTTTTTACAATCACTCTTTCAAAGTACAATTCAAATATCGATCTAAATCATTCATCAGGTAAAGACCTTCTTTGCTTATCCTTTCTGTATGCTTACAATTGAAGAACTAAATTTAAAGCTCCTGTCGGAGCTACGATCTATTGCAGAGAAATTTGCGGTAAAAGACTACGCCAAGCTTTCCAAAAAAGAATTGATCTACAAGATTCTTAGCGTGCAGGCAGCCATGCCTGGCGACGAGGCTGAGGCGGCTGATGTGCCCGAGGAGCCAAAGAAAAAACGCACCCGCCGGCAAACGGCCTCCGTTGAAGAAGACGCCGAGGCCACGCCGAAAAGCGAAGAAAAAAGCAGCCCGCGCAAGCGCACCACTAAAGCCGCCGCCGGCACAGCAAAAACAGCTGCCAGGTCTACCGAAAAAACTTCCCGCGTCGATACCTCCGCCGAGGTAGGTGATGACCTTGATCTGTCGGAAGATTTGGGGGGCACGGCTTTATCAGCTGAGCCGGAAGAAGTAACGGCTGAGGCAGCGGAAGAAAGAGAGGATACCTCGCGCCGCGCTTCGGAGTCATCTGACGATTCTTCGTCGGATAGCCGGCAGCAGAATACGTCCGACCGGTCGTCGCAGCCGGCGCGGGAAGATCAGACCAACAAAATAAAGCGCAACTACAATAACTACGTTCGTGAGTTTGACGGACTTATCCTCAACGAGGGTGTCCTGGAAATAATGCAGGATGGCGGATACGGTTTTCTGCGCTCCGCAGACTATAACTATCTGGCCAGTCCGGACGATATTTACGTATCGCCCTCGCAGATCAAACTGTTTGGCCTGAAAACCGGCGATACCGTAAAAGGGCAGATTCGCCCACCCAAGGAGGGAGAGAAGTACTTCGCTCTACTGCGAGGGGAGACCGTAAACGGTAAAACCACCGAGGAAATCCGGGACCGGATTCCGTTTGAGTACCTGACGCCCCTGTTTCCGGAAGAAAGACTTAACCTGAGCACCCGCCCCGATCAGTTTTCTACCCGGGTACTTGATCTTTTTGCTCCCATCGGCAAAGGACAGCGGGGTATGATCGTGGCACAGCCCAAGACCGGGAAGACGGTGCTGTTGAAAGAAATTGCCAACGCCGTTACGCGCAACCACCCCGAAGTATTCCTGATTATCCTGCTGATCGACGAACGCCCCGAAGAGGTGACCGACATGCAGCGGAGTGTGCGCGCCGAGGTGATATCCTCAACCTTTGATGAGCAGGCCGACCGCCACGTGAAAGTAGCGAGCATCGTGCTCGAAAAAGCCAAACGTATGGTAGAGTGCGGCCACGATGTGGTGATCCTGCTCGACTCCATTACCCGCCTCGCCCGGGCCTACAACACGGTGGTGCCTTCGTCGGGTAAGATCCTGTCGGGTGGAGTAGATGCCAACGCCCTGCACAAGCCCAAGCGCTTCTTTGGAGCCGCCCGTAATGTGGAGAAAGGCGGATCGCTGACGATCATTGCAACGGCCCTGATCGATACCGGCTCTAAGATGGACGAGGTTATCTTTGAGGAATTCAAAGGTACTGGTAACATGGAGCTCCAGCTCGACCGCAAGCTATCCAACAAGCGGGTGTTCCCGGCCATTGATGTGATGGCTTCGGGTACGCGCCGCGAAGACCTCCTGCTTGACAAGGAAACCCTGCAGAAGGTATGGATTTTGCGCAAGCATATGTCAGATATGAATCCGATGGAGTCGATGGACTTCCTGCTGGAAAATATGAAAGGAACCCGCAACAACGACGAGTTCCTGATCTCGATGAATCGATAGATTCGGAAATAACCCGCAAAAGCCTGCTTTTCAGAGAGAAGCAGGCTTTTTTTGTGGGCAAAATGTGCTATTTATTGGGATTTAAATAATACAAACTTATATTTAAGTGACAAATGTCGCTTGTCTGCCTCCAAACAGTACCTCATTAATCCTGCATTCGTATGTCAATTTCCAATGTACCCTGGTGGATAGCCCTTGTTGCCTGGATGGGTGCCTGTACCTATTGGCATGTATGTGAGATAAAAGAACTGTGTGATGCGCCCCTGCTGGGGGCTGCCCGTACGGAGGCTACCGGCGGTCCACTCTGGGCGGAGGGGGTGAAAAGACAGTTTGTGTACGAGGGGATTGCCGCCCGACAGGTGATAACTACCGCCGAATGGGAGATAGTATCCAGGAAGCCCAATGAATGCTACTCCCGATGGTGAAAGGATTAATCGTTGAGAAACCAAAATAGTGCCATAGTATGTCTGTATTCACTAAAAAGCGCGATAAACCGATGTTTGATCTCAATCCCCTCGCCCAATCCAATGCCTGGTGGCAGCACGTGGTCATGCTGCTCGGTGCCGGCATACTTGGATACATCATTGGCTACCGCAGAAGTCGTGGCATCAGGGCCGAACTCGAAGGTGACCTCGCTAGCCTCACAAAAGACCTGGATACTTGCAGCAGCGCGGTGGCAGATGCCACTCAGGAACTTAGCAGCGTTTCGGCGGTTCATACGGACGCCGCTTTGTACGTGGTCCCCGCTGCGCCTGCTGTTGCCGAAAAGCCGGATAACCTCAAAAAAGTGGAGGGCATTGGGCCCAAGATTGAGCAATTGCTCAATCAGGCGGGCATAGTGACGTTCGGGCAACTGAGCCAAACGGGTCCGGAGCGCCTAACCTCGATTTTGAAAGCTGCCGGTCCGCGGTTTCAGATGCATGATCCCGGTACCTGGCCACAGCAGGCCGCTCTGGCCGCAGAGGCAAAGTGGGATGAACTGAGGGTACTTCAGAGAGAATTAAAAAAAGGCAAGCTTGCCTGACGGACATGTTTTTTCTCATACCCTCTCAAACATTGGCAGCAATGATATTTCTACAATTAGATCCTCTGAGCAAGTCCGTGGCTATCACGGAGATGCTGCTCTTGCTGGCCGGAGCGGCTCTTGCGGGCTGGCTGGTGGCCCGTTGGGTTATGGCGGGCCAGATCCGTAGCCTGCGGAAGGCCGTTGCGGAGCGGGAGGCCGAGCTGGACGAATGCCGCGCCAGTAAGGTACTTAGCCCTGCGCAGCGGGAAGGCATTACTTTGGTGAATAATCTTACTACTTCCAACCCTGCCGCGATAGTTTCAGTAGCCGACGATCTCACTCTGGTCAAGGGAATAGACGCCACAATCGAAGAGCTCTTGCATGCCGGCGGCATCTCTACCTTCGCCCGGCTGGCCGTTACTTCCCCGGAGCGCCTGAGTGCGATCCTTAAAACAGCCGGGCCCCGGTCTCAGATGCACAACCCGGATACCTGGCCCGATCAGGCCGCCTTGGCCCGGGACGGCAAATGGGAGGAGTTGAAGGCGATGCAGGGTAGTCTAAGGACCGGGCGTAGCGGAGTAGCTACTAGCTGAGAATGTAAAAAAGCCCGGACGTTTCCATCCGGGCTAGTACAAACCTCCCGAAAGTTCAAGACTTTCGGGAGGTTAAAAAAACAATCAAAGATTATCCACCGTCCGCTGAATGAACGTCGTAAGCGCTTGTCCGCTCAACATACCCTGTGACAGCAGTGCCAGGTCGTAGGCTTCTTTGGCCAGTTCCTTCTGCTTGCCTTCGTCTTCCAGGTTCAGGATCTTTTCCGTCAGCGGGTGGTTGGCGTTGACCGATACCGTGTACATTAGCGGCATATCGCCAAACATAGACTTTTGCCCCGACGTAGCCTGCATGTCAGTCATACGGCGCATAAACTCCGGGAAAGTGATTACCACCGGTAGCTCGTCGGTAGGCATGGCTTCTACCTGCACCGTGGCGGTTTTGGTTTCCATCAAGCCTTCAAACAGCAGATCATAATGCCAATTTTGCTCATAAATATCGGCATGCGAATCCCAGCGCATCTGGCAGAACCCGTGGTCATCTACAATGGCGCAGCGGGTAAGGCCCTGCTCGAACAGTTCCAAAGCAGTGCGTGCTTCCACCATAAAGGTAGATGTGCAGCCAAGGTTTTGCTGCTCATTGTTCGACATTAGAGATAGGCCGTCAAGCCT
>CATMVR010000479.1 GCA_950075905.1 uncultured Persicitalea sp.
GGTCAAACTGGGTGATCATAACCCGGGTAGTGACCGTCTGATTGGCCGGGAAAAGATTCAGCTCCTCTATCACGTCGTAAATGCGGTCGACTCCGAGTGAGATCCCTACCCCCGAAAGACCTGGTACCCCAAAGGTACCCGTCAGGTTGTCGTAGCGACCACCGCCGCTGATGCTCCCGATCTGCACGCCGTTGGCTTTTACTTCAAAGATGGCTCCGGTATAGTACGAAAGGCCCCGCGCCAGGGTAACATCCAGTTCTATCCGGGGGTTTTCGAGCCCAAAACCTTCCACCAGACTCCATACCTCTTCCAGTTCTGCAATCCCTTTCATTGCTATCTCCGAGCTACCCAACCAGTTACGCAAATACTCAAACGGATTGGCATCGCCAGTCAGGGCAAAAATAGGTTCCAGCAACGTGGTACTTTCCTGGCTGAAGCCCCGGTCCCAGAGCTCCTGTACTACCTTTTCTTTCCCGATTTTATCGAGCTTATCGATGGCTACACAGAGAGGGCCCTCCTGCCCCGCCGCGCCGATCACTTCGGCAATGCCGGTCAGAATTTTTCGGTTGTTGATTTTAACCGTAAAATCCGGGATACCCAGATTGGTCAGGCTTTCGTGCAGCATCATCACAATTTCGGCTTCGCACAGCAACGAGTCGGTACCCACTACATCGGCATCGCACTGGTAAAACTCGCGGTAGCGGCCCTTTTGCGGGCGATCTGCCCGCCACACAGGCTGAATCTGAAAGCGCTTGAAAGGGAGCGGCAAGATACCACGGTTCATCACCACGTAGCGGGCAAAGGGTACCGTCAGGTCGTATCGCAGGCCTTTTTCGGAGATTTTGGACGTAAGCTGCTTGTGGTCTCCCTGCCAGTCAGACTCGGTGAGTTTGGCGGAGAAATCACCGGAATTCAGAATTTTAAAAAGAAGCTGATCTCCTTCTTCGCCGTACTTTCCCATCAGTACCGAAAGGTTTTCGATAGTGGGCGTTTCGAGCGGTTGAAAACCGTAGCGTTGAAAAGTTTGGCGTATGGTATCGAGGATGAACGTCCTCTTGACCATTTGTTCGGGGCCAAAATCACGGGTACCTCGGGCAAGACTGGGTTTTGACATAAATACTGCGCAATGGGAGCAAATCCAACCGGATTATCACCCTGAATGTTTTGCGCAAAGTTAGGCACCTCAGGCAACTTTTCTTCCTAAATCTTACTTTTTTAATTAAATAAACGCTACTTTTGCGGCTCTTTCACAAAAACAAGACAACTACCATGGGAGTAACGGAATTGAAACGTAAGGGACGGAAAAACAAAGCTACGGCCAACAATCGGGTGGCTCGTATCAAGGATCTTCTCCGCAAGCCTGAAATCAAGAACGTGGACGTTGAAGCTATCAAAGCCGAATTCGAAGCTAAGAAGAAATAAGCCAGAAGGACGGATATTTTCCGACGATACACGCATGAAAGAAGCTCTGTCAACTCGTTTTGGTAGAGCTTTTTCGTTTTTTTGACCGTGCCCGGTTCCGGCTTGCCCGATCTTTTGAGTCAAATTTTGTTTCAAGCTTCCTGATACTCCGGCGGGTTTCTTTGCGCACATCAATCAATATGCGGTACCGGACAGCCTGACCAAACAGGGAAATGCCGCCGTTGATGAGTATCAGGCTGTATGTTCCCAACAGAATCCATTCTACGTTGGAGCTACCTGTATGTTTCAGGTGGCCGGCCTCGCTGAAAACGCACAATCCGTACCCGATCAGAATCAGGCTTATGGGTGCAAGCAACAGCCATTTGGTATGGGTCGACATATTGGAAAGGAGCTTCTTTCCGGGTGGATTGACGTCAGATTTATCAATTAACATGGTGATTGAGGTTTAAGGATTAGTAAATGGTTAGCAAGCATCCCAGCGGGTAGAAGGCAAAACGTACTGTGTTAATAGTACAATTTCGATAAGATGCTGCTAATTTTACGTTTCAAAAATACATTATTCTAAGAAAATACGCATGAAATCTGTTATTAGCCTGGTGCTCAGGTACGTTCCCCGGCCATTCCTGCAACGCATCGGCCATTTTGCGGCCCGTTTCCTCGGCCTGTTCAACTCCGGCGATAAGGTTGAGTGCCCAGTTTGCAACCATCATTACGACAAATTTCTTCCTTATGGACGCAAAGGCCGCGATAACGCCCTGTGCCCAAACTGCCTGGCCCTGGAACGACACCGGCTGATGTATTTGTATCTAAAACGAAAGACTAACTTTTTCTCGGATTCGCTGAAAGTACTCCACGTAGCCCCCGAATACTGCTTCATTGATCGCTTTGAGCGAATGAAAAACCTGGACTATATCACGGCCGATATCGAATCGCCGCTGGCGAAGGTCAAAATGGATATTCACGCAATTCCTTTCCCCGATAATACTTTCGATGTAGCCTTTTGCAACCACGTCATGGAGCACGTGGACGACTACGTGAAGGCAACCAGTGAACTGCATCGGGTACTAAAACCGGGCGGGTGGGCCATTATTCAGTCTCCGCAAGATATGAGTCGGGCTAGTACCTATGAGGATGCCAGCATCACCGACCCCCGCGAGCGCGAAAAACATTTCTGGCAAAATGATCACCTCCGGCTTTTTGGACGCGATTACGCGCTGGAATTGGCCAAAGGAGGTTTCAGGGTTACGGAAGATCGTTTCGTGCAGAGCGACCTGTCAAAGGCTGAGGTAGAACGATACGCTTTGCCGGCCAATGAGTTTATTTACTACTGCCAGAAGTAAAGGCTTTGAAGCGCTTGATACGCGCCACGGCTTCGCGCAGAAAACCGGTACCATAGCCAAACAGCTGCACGAATGAAGCACCCACACTGAGTAGGGCTATCAGGAGGCTTTTGTTCTTAACGAGCGAGTCTACCAGGATGGTTCCGGTAAAAATTGCCAGCAGCGCTACCGATAACCAGAAAAAAGGCATAAAAAGATAGTACCAAACCGGTATTAAAACGCAAAACAGGACAAATAACGCCGGAAAGGCGTGCACCGGTTTAATGAGACCCAACCGTGGGTGCATGTCGTCAAGAAAAAAGCGGGTGCGGCCAAATGAATGAACCTGCTTCCAGAAATCGAGGAAATTACCCCTGCGCTTATGGTATACATACGCTTCGGGGATTAGTCCTATCCGGTAATTGTATTGCTGCATACGGATACCCAACTCAATGTCTTCGCCCATATCCCGTTTGGCAAATCCCCCGGTTTCCAGAAAGACCCGTCGCGAGATCCCCATATTGAAGCTGCGGGGCTGAAAAGTACCCCCGGCATTTTTTGTCTTACCCCGAATCCCCCCCGTTGTAAAGAAGGAGGTCATGGCGTAACTGATAGCCTTTTGCAGGGAAGAAAACTGCTCATCGGCCCGGTCGGGGCCGCCGTAAGCATCCAGAAAACCATACCCCAGACGTTTATCGACCGATTCCAAATAGTGCGTAGGCAGGATAGTGTCCGAATCGAAAACAATAAAGTAGTCTCCCCGGGCTTTGGAAAAGCCAAGGTTCCGGGCAAAGCCCTGCCCCATGTTTTCAACAACCAGATAGTGAATATCCAGCAATGATTCGTACCGTTGAACCACCTCTGCGGAGGTATTGACTGAACCGTCCTCGATGATGATGACTTCAAACTGCCGGTAGTGCTGCTTCGTCAGACTGTCCAGCAATTCGGCCAGCTCGTCTGGACGGTTGTACACCGGGATGATAATCGAATAAAAGCGCATGGAGCCTTCCGGTTGTTACAGGGTTATAACTGGTTAGACCGTAGCCAGCACCTCTACCAAAGCCTCCTCATTGGCCTGAATGACCCGCTCAATATGCTTGTCTTCAAGGGCAACAGACAGGAACATGCTCTCAAACTGCGATGGACCGAGATACACTCCTCGTTCGAGCATGGCATGGAAGTACCTGCCGTACAGGGCCAGGTCAGACGTTTTGGCTGAGGGGAAATCGCGAACCGGCTGATCGGTAAAAAACAGGGTATACATAGACCCAATCTGATTGATTGTATAGTTGACTCCCATTTTTTCCATACTGCTCCGAAAGCCCTGCGCCAGCTTCACACCAGACTTATCAAGTTCCAGGTAAATTTCCTGGTGGTCGTTGAGGTATTCCAGCATGGCCAGCCCAGCCGACATGGCGATGGGGTTGCCTGATAGGGTACCCGCCTGGTATACGGGTCCGGCCGGAGATACATAATTCATAATTTCCTCCTTACCACCATAGGCGCCCACGGGCATGCCGCCGCCAATGATCTTCCCCAGCGTGGTCAGGTCGGGCGTCACACCGTAAAGCTGCTGCGCCCCGCCGTACGCCACGCGGAAGCCGGTCATCACTTCATCGAAGATCAGCAGCACGCCGTGCTCGTCACAGGCGGCCAGGTCGACCGCGTCGAAGCCGACGCCGCTGCGTGAGATCACCCGCAGGTCGGGCAACGACCCGATCACCCCGGCGGTGTAGGGTTCGGACCCGGCGGAGATGGCCGAGACGCCCTGCATCTGGCCGATCAGAGTGGCCTCGTCAAACAGGTCGACGCTGCGATCGACCGCTTCGACTTCGAATCCGGCCTCGGCAAGGATCTCGAAATGCGGACCACCGTCCGCGTTGACTGATGTGCTGAGGACCTTCGGCATGGTGAGTGAGGTTCTTGTGCAAAGGAGTGAGC
>CATMVR010000480.1 GCA_950075905.1 uncultured Persicitalea sp.
GAGCGTACGCCCGCGCAAATCGCCGCCGTGATCCGCGCCCAGGGCTACGAGCCGGTCTGGAAAGACTGGGACAGTAAGTTTGTGTTTTGATGTAGTGGTACTCGCGGGTTATCGCTCTTTCGTTTTCATACTGTTGGATGGCATTACTACTAACGTTTGATACAAGTTTAACGATTTCCCAGGCCTTTTTCAAAAACAACGTCATCAGTACCAATGGCTTTGTATGCCTTTGACGTCTGTATTCCAGCCTGAACCCCAAAGGCATTCATTACCTAGGTCTGAGGGGACTCAGCCCTTCTAGATCATAGCCACAATCGGAATGCCAACACAACAAACCGTGGCCACATCTTACTACTACCATCCTGAACAAGAAATAGACTCCTCCGGCCCTAGTCTGAGGTCCAGATTAAGAGACGTGTTTTTTTCCAACTGCTTAAAACTGAACCACCAGGTCGGTACCAATGAAATATTTGATAAAAAATTAATATTTGTTGTTTATCAATATATATTTATTGTATTTTTGGCAAAACTTAAATTTTAGAGACTATGTCAAAAACAAACGACTTCGTTTTCGTTGGCCTGAGAATTGTGGCCTGGGTTATCTTCGTTGGCTTGTGCATTGAAGCAGGAGGGCTGATAGTTAATTTTGTCATTAGTCTTTACAAGCCCGAGTTTGTTCAAAACCTGTATCAAAAGCTGGATTTGAGTGAGATGTACCGTCGAAGTAAGTGGGCTTTTTTGGGCATGTATTCCTTTATCCTGGTCATTTCCATGTTGAAAGCCTACCTGTTTTATATAGTCATCCGTCTTGTGAGCAATTTTAATTTATCAAAACCCTTCAACAGTCTGGTTTCAGACCACATCACTCAGATCAGCTACTATACTTTTTCCATTGGGCTATTGAGTTATGTAGCCCGGCAGTCAGCCAAAAATCTGCATTATCATGGGTATGCTATCGACAACCTGAACCAGTTTTGGGCAGACAGTCAGGCGTTTATCTTGATGGCGGCGGTGATATACGTTATCGCGACTATTATCAAAAAAGGAATAGAAATTCAAAACGAAAACGATTTTACCATTTGAGCTATGCCAATAGTTGTAAACCTGGATGTGATGATGGCAAAGCGAAAAATTTCCCTGAACGAGCTTTCAGAAAGAGTCGATCTGACACTATCAAATCTTTCCATTTTAAAGACGGGAAAGGCAAAAGCAATTCGGTTTAGTACCCTGGAATCGATCTGTAAAGCACTAGACTGCCAGCCGGGTGATTTGCTGGAATACGTTAGCGACGAAAAAATACTAACGAATCGCTAATTTGGATCAACGAGAGTAAAATGTATCCTCATCTCTTCAACGAGGGTAAATTTATAGTTTTTTGCACTTGTATAAATGGGAGGGTAAAACTTATACTTCCCGCAACTTCAAACAAATTTAATCCCCCGATCCAGCCCAAATTTCCTTTCTTTGTAAGACTCATTTTCCGTATTCCGAAATCCAAGCTGTTTTCATGAAAACTAGTATCTTATTCCTGTTCCTAAGCCTCTGCGCCATGCAGACTACCTATTCCCAAAGCGGTACACCCATCACCGTAGCTACCTACAACTTGCGCTACGACACCCCTAACGACGGCCCCAACGCCTGGCCCAACCGCAAGGAAATGGTGAAGTCGCTGATTCAGTACCATGAGTTTGACCTGTTTGGCACGCAGGAGGCCCTGCGGCACCAATTGGACGGGGTGGCCGAACTCAACGAGTTTGCGTACCTGGGCAAGGGCCGCGACGATGGTAAGCAGGCGGGCGAGCACTCGGCCATTTTCTACCGCAAAGACCGCTTCAAAGTACTCGACTCTGGTGATTTCTGGCTGAGCGAAACGCCGGACGTACCCGGCAAGGGCTGGGACGCTACCTGCTGCAACCGCATTAGCTCCTGGGCGAAGTTCCAGGATCTGAAAACGAAGAAGCAGTTCTACTTTTTCAGCGTCCATTTCGACCATCAGGGCGTGAAGGCCCGGCAGGAGTCCGGCAAGTTGATGGTGAAGAAAATCAAAGAGATTGCCGGTAAAACGCCCGCCATCTGCGTGGGCGACTTCAACTCTACGCCCGATACCGAGCAGATTCAGGCCATGCAGACGATCCTGCAAGATGCCCATAACGTCACAAAGCAGCCACCCTATGGCCCCGAGGGTACCTTCAATAGCTTCAAATTTGACGCCCCTATGGACCGCCGCATTGACTACATCTTTGTAAGCAAAGAGTTTGATGTGCTCAAATACGGCGTGCTCACCGACGCCCAGGAGCAACGCTACCCATCAGACCATCAGCCGGTAGTGGCGAAGGTGGTGTTGAAGTAGGGAGCTGGTTTGCGTTTAAAACCGGGACAAGCTGTCGCAAACGCGGCTGTTCTGGGTCAGAATGCCAAAGCCGTAGGCTTGACCGATATGGTAGCGCCGGATTTTAATCCGGTGAGGCTTGACCGATAGGATAGCGCCGGATTTTGATCCGGTGAGGCTGATTTTAATCCGGTGAGCCTAGTTTATTGGCCTTGTACCATTTCTGCGGGTCAGCTTTCAGGTTTTTGATCATGACGGGCAGCGTGTCCAGTACCCGGTGCCGGGGTTGCCAGCCGAGTAGTTGTTGGGCGCGGGTCACGTCCAGCTCGTAGTGGTCGTCGGCGCGGTCGATCATCCAGGGCTTGATGAAGGCATCACCCACCAGGTTCATGCCGTAGGCCCCGGCTTTGGCCAGGGGGGCGGGTACCTCGTAGGTTTTCCAGTCCTTGCCATGAATCTCGCAGCCAATGGTTTCCTGCAATTCCGCGTAGCTTGGCGACTCCGGCTCTCCGATGTTGATGGCCACATCGTCGGGAAGTTCGTTGCGCTTTTCGATGGTACGTATAAGGGCATCAGTGAGATCGTCGAGGTGCACAAATACATTTCCCTTGTCGGTATCGCCCGAATAAAAATGGCTGGTGAACTGTTTTTCGTAAATGCGCTGAATCTGATGGCCGATCGGGATGGAGTGGCCCCAGTCGTCGTACACTCCGGCAATCCGCAGCCGAACAGACTTCATGTCGTTTCTTTTTTCCTGAATCAGTCTCTCCGTTTTTACCTTCGATTCGGGGTAGTCCCAGTTGGGTGCCAGGGGCCAGTCTTCGTTGATTTTTGTACCGGGCTCGCTGGGCTTGTAAACCAGGTTGGTGCTGGAAAATACAAACTGCGTTACTTTGAAGTCCTGCAATGCCTCGATCAGTTTTGCGGTACCCTCTACGGTAATTTTATCGTACAAAGGGCTGGGCTCGCCCGAGAAGTCGTAGTAGGCGGCCAGGTGGATGACGGAAGCTATTTTATCACCGTAGGCGTAACGCACCCGCTCCAAAGCGGCGCGGATGCTATCTATCGAAGTCAAATCAAAATTGATGCATTCTACTTCGGGAAGCGGATAGGGATCTCGGACTTTGTCGAGTCCGACGAGGTGGTACTGACCCGCCAATTTTTTGAGTAACGAGGTGGCCACCAGGCCGCTGCTACCGGTGACGATGACTACTTCCTGATTGGTTTGAGGGGTTGGATTGTTCATAAGCTTTGCGTTTAGGAGGGGCATCACGTGCCCGATTCTATCCTAAAAAGCGAAAGAACTATGCCAAAATCTTTCATAGCGTGGCGTAATGCAACGATCGGCTTACTCCTTTTAACCACAGAGTAAATGAGAGCGGTACGCCGCCCGGTTTTAGCACAGAGTTTAAAGGAGGTATGCAAGCCCTCTGTGTAACTCTGTGCCAAACTCTTTAAACTCTGTGGTAAAAAAAAATAAAAGAATTACAGATTGGGTACCACCTTCTTCACCCGATACGCCTTCACCCCCTCCTGATTCACGCCAAACAGCACCCGATCTCCCAGAGGCAGAATGCTGCGTACATCGCCAGTAAGCCGGAAACCGGCCTGCCTTTGGGGGATAATCGAAAAGGTACCCTGACCGTTGCCTTGCAGCAGCAGACCGTGGTTGGCGTCGAACTTACCCAGTCGCAGGCGTCCCTGACTGATGTTGCCGCCCAGGAGTAAGTCCTTTTTGCCGTCCTGGTTGTAGTCTAGCAAAGCAATGGCAAACACGGGCGAAAACTGCGCTTCCAGAGGCAGCTCCTGTACCTTGAATTTGCCCTCGGGCGTACTCAGAAACAGGGCCGTTTTGAGGTAGTTGGCTTCCAGTTTTTGGGCGCTTGCCAGTTCTTTTTCCGAAAAAAGATCGGTCAAAGTTACCTCCGCGTAGCTTTTGTAATCGGGGTAGCGGGCTCCCATGCTGCTCATCTGCATCACCAGCTCGTCGCGGGTAATGTACGGGTAGTTTTTGCCTTGTACATAAAAACTCAGGATAGGATCCAGGGTACCGTTGCTATCAAAATCTTTGGAATAGAGCGTAGCCGGTTCCTGGTCGCTGGCCCGTACCTGCGAGTTGAGGCCCTGATTGCCCACCACCAGATCGGGCTTTCCGTCGTCGTTCAGGTCTTCTACCAGCAGGCTATTCCACCAGCCTTTGTATTCCTTGTCGAAGTAGTCGGAGGTTTTGTTGGTGAGTTTGCCGCCTTCGTTGATATACACCGTGATCGGCATCCATTCACCCACCACCACCAGATCCGCTTTTTTATCCCCGTTGATATCCACGCTGGCGGCGTATGTCACCCGCCCCA
>CATMVR010000481.1 GCA_950075905.1 uncultured Persicitalea sp.
CGTGCCCCAGTTCGTAGCTGAAGGAAGCAATGTAGTAGACGCCCTTGGGCTGGATCTTGGTGTTTTCCTTCTTTTCGGCAGAAGCGGTGATCACTACGTCGGCGAGGGTGAGGTCATCGTAAAAAAGCGGTTCGATCAGCCGGAAGATGTTTTCCACGGAATAACCGTGGAAAAGCACGGCCGACACACAGTTCTGTTCGTCAATGAAAAATATCTCCGCCCAGTTCTTGGTCCCCATATTCAGGATATTGTCGGAAAAAATGCGCCAGGCTATCGGCTGAAAGGTAAGGTTCGTTCCCAGCTTTTGGGTCCCGTTGATATTGAAAACGCCTTCCTTAGCGTCAAAACGGTACTGCCGGGGATGCCCTTCCAGGTACTTGTACTTGCAAAGAATTTCACCCGTAGCTTCTACCACCCGCTGATAGGGTTTCAGTGCCTTGTTCTCGTTTGTCTCGGGGGAATTGGTAACAGTTGATTTTGACATGATGAAATGAAAGTTTGTTGCTAATGATACGGTTACTTTTGTCTTGATTGACTATATAAAAATACGAATAATTTTCGTATTTTACAATTTAAATCAAGCAAAAAATGAAAAATTAGTACATAAAAAAAGAGCCATTCCGACTCTTTTTACAGCAGCATACACTGCCAAAAGGAAACCATATCCGAAGGTCAAAATTTAGCAGTAGGCCTATCTTACTTCCCTTTCCAATTCAAAAGGTATGGTGGCTAACGTCTATTCAGAATTGGTAGTTTCCTTTTCCACCTGCGTTAGCTGCAGGACTCGACGCCTTTCCTCGAACTCGCTTTTTTCCACGGCATAGACATGGCAGGAGGCAGGGTACTTATCCCTTATCTGGTCGATTTTTCGCGAAACCAGCTTGTAATTACTGAATTCCTGGGGGACATCCTCGGATTGTGAAGCCAGGTTTATCAGTTTGCCACCGGCAGTTTGAAAAAACTCTTGTCCGCCTCCATCTTCAATGTTGATCACATAGCTCATAAGTTCCAATTCTTGTTCAACCTCTGCTTCACCTATTCCAAGGCTATGGTCGGGGGCATTGCACACTTCCAGATACCCTCTCCTGGAAGCTGGATAAACCATAAAGTCCGTGTAAAATTTCTCATTGCCCGTATAGGCTATCTCTTCGAAATCAATGAGAGAGCCTCCAAACTGATTTGACTTGCATGGTTCAAAGCCGGAAGGTAACAGCCTCAACGGTAAAATGTAGGCGGAACAGTAAGGCAGTTGACTATCTTCACGTATCAACGCACGTGCCTGTTGACCCCATCCTTTCCTATCCATATAAGCCAGAAAGGCTTCCAAATCTATAAATTTTATTGCTTCCCCTCTCATTCTTGCCCGGTTTATTATTATTGGCGTGGTTTCAAATTTTGGTTCGGTTTTGCTCCGACTGTTGGCTTGCTTTCGGGATTTAACGCCTGCTTCTCTCTTCGATCCCCACCGGCTGCCTGGCTCAAACTGCGCTGTCGCCTATCCTCTTTTATTTTAACGTCAAATTCCGGGGTCTGGATTGCCTTGCTAACCACTCCCTGCTCAATTTTAATTTCAACCTGTGCCTTTTGAAATCCGAATGGCTGGCGTTCAATGAGCGTAAATAAGCCGCTGGTTCCTTCGTTCTCAGCCTGTCGGCGTACCTGCTGAATGGAGCGGGCCATCAAACTGGGAGAATTTCCGTTGATGAGCACCCTCCCACTTTCATCCATAATGGCGTAGCGAAACTTCTCCCCCAGTTTTACTTCCTGGGTCAGATCAAGATTGAAGTCCTTGGCGCAAGACTTTTCAATTCGGATGCGTTGATCGACCGCCGTAGTCTCAAGCAGCAGATTGCCAACCGCCGAAAGCGGAGCGCTTGCCTCGGGGATACTCAACTGGATCTGCTGTCCGGCCCGGCTGACGGTAATCAGCTGACTATTCAGCTCCTTCTGGCCCAGTGTATCCCCTTCCACACGTATAAACTGAGCCTGCACCCCTTTGTTATACAATTCTACACGATCGAGCACTGCGTTCCGTATAGTCCGGTACGCCTCTTCTTCGGGTAAGAGGTAGGCTACCCGGTTTGATTCGGAGATAGCCGGACTCATGGGAAACTTGACAGCTACCAACTGCTGTATGAACTGAAGGTCATACTTATGGCCTTTGGGGTCACTGTCAAATCCAAGTCGAATTCGCCAATCGTCTGTTTTATCAAAGGACCCGATGTATCGGGTGATGGTGTTCACCTGTTGCGAAGTCAGGTAACCGCCCGTTGAAAAATATACGGAATCAAATGCCTGGTCGCCGTGTATACTCCGCAACTGACGATGTGAAATAGCATCTATGGCACTCTCCATCACATAGAAATTCTGAACCTTCGCGGGCGGGTTGGAGACAAATACGCTACTGGTCCGGTCGCTCCCGGTCGCATGGAGCTTAACTTTGTTGTTTCGCAGTTCCAGGCCCATCACCTCTGTCGCTTGCCCATTGTAGTACGGGAAGGCAACATTGGAGAACTGGACATACTTTCGGTCCGTATTTTCCCTCACCGTAAGATAATCTACGCTGCTCCCGGTATCCGGATCTAAATAGCTTATCTGAGTGACGACCTTATTGATAAACTCCGGCCGCTGCAAGGTTTCAGGAGCAATGTGCCGCTGGTTCAGGTAGTTGTCCTTTTCCAGCGGTCGGATATCAAACTGCTCCTTGGTAAAGGGCTGTTTTACCCCCGCTTCCGCCAGTTCAGTGACTACCTTCCTGTTTTTTGCCACTTTCGTAGGGTCGATGTTCAGATAATCGTAGAGTACGTTGGTGATGTTTCTGAACTCGTGCTCGCCCGGGCGGTTGAAGGTAGAGAATACGGTAGAGAGGCGGTTTCGGATAAAATCAATAATGGTACCGGAATCGGTAAAATTCCCGGCCCTTTGATACAGCTGCTGTGCGGCATCATGAGGGTTCTTGATGATGATAACGTCATCGTACCCCTTGTGCTCCAGAACCGGCCTACTACGGCCTTTCCGTAGCAAGGGTTCGTAGCCATACTGGATGGCCAATTCCACAATAGAGATATTCGACCTTAGTTCCTGAACGGGAATAAGGTTTGGATAACGCTCTTTAAGTTCGTCGAACCTTGTCATAAAAATGTTTTCATAGTGTGTGCAAGGCGGATTGGTTATGAAATATGTTGCTTGGGGCGCTTTGGTGCATGATCTGCATCGTAGTCTAGTTTCCTGGATAGGGTTTCGTCCTGGTAATTACTGGTGATTGTGCCTCCGCTACGAATTTCCCTGCTCCGGGTGAGGTCTGTCTTGCTTCCCTCGTCATTGAGAGCCAGCTGTTGACGAAAATCTTTATCCGGTTTTAAATTTACGGATAACCGATTGAAATCACTAAATTGGAGCTCTTTTCTGGTTGCGGAGATGCAGATTGTCGCATCAAAAGGCTCCCCCTGCCTGTCCGTCAATCCGTGAAGGCGGATGGCGTGGCCATGGGCGAGCTGAAGCTGTTGATCCCTGGTCAAATCCACCCCCATGAGTTTTGGTGGCAGCATTTCGGGACGCACCCGCCATAGCTCCACGGTATTGGTTTGCTCGTCCACCCTCAGGTAGGTCGGAACATTCTCCCCTTTATCACTGAGGAGGAAAGGCCTCTGAATCGAGCGCTCTTGTATGAGGTCCTGCTTGTCCCTCTCCGACAGCCGGATTCCATTAACTTCGTCAGGAACCGTCAGTTGCCGGTAGTAGGGTGTAACGAATATCTCCGGTCCATTCTCAGTAAGCCCTACACGGAAACGACCTTCGATGACAACACCGGGGGCAACAAACACGTCCAAGATGCCCGTTTTCTTTCCGCTATATAGTCCGTCCTCCAGTTCCGGGTACTTGGCCAGATGATGGGGAGGATAGCCGATGCCGGCGAGTTTCTCCTCTATCTGGGATCGGTATGGCTCCAGTTTATGGCGCTGGACGGCGGTTAGCTCCTCCGCGCTTGAGAAACTGTCGGACTGTGCGTACTGCCAGGCCTGTTGTCCTTGATCCGAAGTTGGCGCTAAGTTGTCATAAGCATCGGCCTGATTTTTAGCGTGATCCAATGAGTTCTTCATTGACAGGCAAGTTTATGTTGTAGAATAATGCGAATTCAGGCATAAATGTAGGAAAATATAATAGCCGATAATTCAAAATGTGCATTTTTGTAGTGTGAAATCTGCTTTTTATGCACAATGCCTATAAAAATATCGTGGCAGCACTTTTGCTGTCTCCATTGCATGCACCTCGGGACCTTGCCAATCGGTGAACATGGCCACGTCAGTACCTTCTCATGTTGGCTCGTTTCTTGATTATGCGGGTACAGCGCAGGACTCAATGGAATTTGTGCTGTTGGACGCAGCCCAGAACCAGCAGCAGATCGAACAGCTTTTAAAGAGTCTACCTATGGGATGTCGCTCGCTGGATTTGCTGCCTTCCGTACTTCCGGTAAGCATGCCTGCCGAATCGTTCTTCATCACGTCCCCCTTCGGTATCCGCCAGCATCCAATCCATCAGGACCACCGTTTTCATGGAGGGATCGATATCAAAGCCATGGAGGGCACAGCTGTCAAGGCAACCGCTGACGGTTTTGTCAAGGAAGTGGGTAAACACCCCAATTTGGGTGTTTTTGTTAGGCTGCAGCATGCTTTTGGATTT
>CATMVR010000482.1 GCA_950075905.1 uncultured Persicitalea sp.
GACTGGAGTTCAGACGTGTGCTCTTCCGATCTACGGCGATCCGTGGAGCCCCGAGTTGGCGCTTGAATGGGTAGATACCCTGGCAAGGGAGGGGATAGGTGTCTTTTCGTTGTCTGATACCGTAGGCGTAGCGCATGAGGAGGACATCCGGTCCATTTTTGCCGAATTGATCACCTCCCGGCCCGATTTGGAGTTCGGGGCGCATTTTCATACCAGACCTGACGCGTGGCGGGGCAAAGTAGCCGCGGCCTACGAGGCCGGTTGCCGTCGTTTCGATGGGGCCATTTTGGGGTACGGGGGCTGCCCCATGGCGCAGGATAGCCTGGTGGGCAATATGCCCACGGAACGGCTACTGGAATTTGCGAGAGAAAAAAACGAACTGCTACCCATCAGCTATGAGGCTTTCGCCGAAGCTACCGGAGAATTCCGCCGGTTGATAGGGTAGCAGTTCGTTACGTGAGGGTCAGGCGGAGGCAATCTCGATCACTTCGCCTTCCTTATTGTGGAAAGTAAAGTCAACCACGCCCATGGATGAATCCTTGATCAGTTTCACCCAGCTTTTGTAGTGCAGCAGCCATTTCACCTGCTGGGAAATAATTCCCTTGGTAAAATAGGCATGCAGGAAGGGGTGCAGCGAAATACTGATACCCCGTTCGTTTTGCTTGGTCAGGATGTAATCCAGGTTGTTCAGGATAATATCCGTGATCAGAATGCTGGCCTGAATGGTGCCCGTACCGCCGCAGGTTGGGCAGGTTTCGCGGGTCACGATGTTCATTTCGGGCCGTACCCGCTGCCGGGTGATCTGCATCAACCCAAACTTCGATAGCGGCAAAACGGTATACTTCGAGCGGTCAGACTTCATCTCCTCCCGCATTACTTCGTAAATGCGGCGCTTGTTTTCGGCTTTCTTCATGTCAATGAAGTCCACCACAATAATGCCGCCCATATCCCGCAGCCGCAGCTGCCGGGCAATTTCTTTGGCTGCCTCGCTGTTTACGCTGAGGGCCGTGGCCTCCTGATCCTCCTCGCTGTTGGATTTGTTGCCACTGTTGACGTCAATGACGTGCAACGCTTCGGTATGTTCAATGATGAGATACCCGCCTCCCGGCAAACTTACCGAGCGGCCAAAAAGCGACTTGATCTGTTTTTCCAGACCAAACTGCTCAAATACCTTGTTTTTGCCATTGTGCAGCCGCAGGATACTCTCCTTGTCGGGTGCAATGGACCGGATGTAGGACTTTATGTCGTCAAAGACATCCTTGGAATCGACCGTGATGCTATCGAAAGATTCATTCAGCATATCCCGGATGATCGAAGAAGCCCGGTTCATTTCGCCAATGACCCGGTCACGGGGCTTGGCCTCGCGCAGGGCTTTTATACCCTTATCCCATTTTTCGAGGCAATTCTGCAAATCCTTATCCAGTTCTTCCACGTCGCGGCCCTGCGCAACGGTGCGGACGATAATCCCGAAATTAGCGGGTTTGATCGACGACATCAGGCGCTGCAAACGGTTGCGCTCCTGCCGGTCGGTGATTTTTTTGGAAAGGTTGACGGAGTTGGAAAACGGAACCAGTACGATGTAGCGGCCCGCAATGGAGATGTCGCACGAGAGGCGGGGGCCTTTGGTAGAAATGGGCTCCTTGACAATCTGAACGAGAATAGGCTGATTTTTAACGAGAACTTTGTCGATTTTACCCTGTTTTTCAATTTCGGGTTCCATCTTAAAGTTGCTCAGCTTTCCTGAGTTGGCCCGCTTGGAAATAACCTCCTTGGTAAACTTGTTAAGGGAGTTAATATTGGGGCCTAAATCCAGGTAGTGCAGAAAAGCATCTTTCTCGTAGCCAACATCCACAAAAGCCGCGTTGAGACCCGTCACGAGTTTACGGACGGTTCCAAGATAAATATCTCCTACGGTAAAGCTATGGTCAGGCTCTTCTACGTGGTATTCAAGAAGGCGCTTATCCTGCAAAAGGGCTATACGTTCTCCCTTTTGAGTAGAATTGATGACTAATTCGTTACTCAATGTATAACCAATTTAATTGGTCTGGACAAATTGATGCTCAATACGGTTTTTCTCGGCAGAAAAATTCTGTTCGGGAAGGTGCCGGATCCTCAGTATCCTGACCGGATGGCGTGAGAAATAATAAAAGTGAAGTTCATTATAAGATTGTGGCTGAACCGGAAGACAGTTAATTGCCTTCCGGTTCAGCCAGTCACTTACTTCTTCTTGTGTCTGTTCTTTCTAAGACGCTTCTTTCTTTTGTGGGTAGCAATCTTATGACGTTTTCTTTTCTTTCCGCAAGGCATAGCTTATGACGGTTAATAGGGTGAAAAAATAATTTCTATTCTTTGATACGTTTTTCCAGTTCGCCGATAGCTTGCTGAATCACCGGATCGGTTTCCTTCTGTTTCACTTCGGCAAGTACTTTGGCTGCCTCGTCGTTGCGTCCCAGTTCTACCAGGCTTACACCCAGGTAAAACTGCGCTTTGGTATTGGAAGGATGGCTCTGAAGAATCTGTTGGAAACGTTCCACCGCTTTGGTATACTGGTTGGAGCGCATAGAAAGGATTCCCAGGTTAAAAAGTGCCAGTTCGTTGGTTGGATCTGCGTCAAGTACCTCCCGTAGCAGCAGGATTCCCTGCATGGGCGAAGGCGTATTGACGTAGGTCATGGCCATGTTGGCTTTGGCTGAAAGCAATCCCGGATTCTGATCCAGTGCTTTCTGGTAAAAGGACCGGGTTTGTTCTCCCAGCGTTTTTGCTTTCCCCTCGTCCACTGCAAAGCCGTACGCCTGGTAGTAGGTGTCTCCGGCCCGCAGGTTGTTCTCTATTGATGGGCTCAAAAGTGCAGCCTGTCCGGCGTAGTACGCAGAGCTGTCGAATTTCTGGTACTTGCCAAATGCCTCGGAAAGCCGAAGGGCGGCGGCTGGTTTTTCGGTTGATGAAGCCTGCGTGTACGTATTTCGTAAGAGATCAATGTCTTTTTGCTGCGCCGGGGTCAAAGTTGCGCTTGAATGACTGTCGGCCGGGGCCGGAGCAGTTTCTTCATTAGATGCACCCTGTTCTCCGCGCTGCTCACTGACGACGCCCTGCTCTTTGGTATTTACCACTACTTTGGGTAAACTGTATAGAGTACCCACCATCACGATGGCAAAAACGGATACTAATACAAGCGTTTTCTTCATGCTATACAGGGATGATTCTTACGAAAATTGAGTTACTTTTCGACAACGGCTTTCAGAGAATCGCTACCTTTCACTTGCTCAACAAACACCTTGGCCGGCTTGAAGCTGGGCACGAAGTGCTCGTCAATAATCATGGATTCGCCCTTAGAAATGTTACGGGCTACTTTACGGGCACGCTTCTTATTGATGAAGCTGCCAAATCCTCTCACATAAAGATTTTCGCCATCGGCGAGTGAATCTTTTACCACGGTGAAGAAAGTTTCGAGAGTCTGCTGAACATCAGCCTTTTCAACACCTGTTTTCTCAGAAATCTGTGCGATTACGTCTGCCTTAGTCACTGTATTTATTAACTTTTAAGTGTATATTGTTTCGTTTACAATATTCCCGCTTTGAATTTTGGGAGTACAAAGGTAGCGTAATTTTGCTAAAACTTAAAAGAGATTCTTTTCCCTTTTTTTTCTAAACCATTAAAAAACAGCAAGTAAAACTTTCTAATGAGTATAAAGGCGGTAAATAATACAACAGTTTTCAGCCAAAAGTTGATCCAATGGTACCATCGTCATCATCGTGACTTGCCCTGGCGCCACACCCAGGACCCCTACCGGATATGGCTATCCGAAATTATCCTGCAGCAGACCCGGGTGGCACAGGGACTCCCTTACTATCTGCGGTTTGTGGATAAATACCCGACGGTAGCCGATCTGGCCCGGGCCGCTGAGCAGGACGTTCTGCGCCTGTGGCAGGGATTAGGATACTACTCCCGGGCCAGGAATATGCACTACACGGCCCGGCAGGTGGTAGAGGAGTTTGGAGGTAAATTTCCGGATACTTATCAGGAACTGCTTAAATTAAGAGGGGTAGGCAGCTATACTGCTGCTGCTATTGCTTCCTTCGCTTACGGGGAAGCCGTACCCGCTATCGATGGGAATGTGTACCGGGTGCTGGCCCGTATTTTTGGTATCAAAACGGATATTCAGAGTACTACGGCCAAAAAAGAATTTACCGACGTTGCCCGGCAACTGATTCCCGCCGCGGATGCGGGTACGTTCAACCAGGCGATGATCGAGTTTGGGGCCATTCAGTGCCAGCCCGTAGCTCCCGACTGCCTCCTGTGTCCTTTCAACGATATGTGCTATGCTTTCCAGCACGGGGCGCAGGCCCGGCTGGTGGGCGTCGCCGAAGTAGAAGCCCGTGAGCCACTCGGTGCGGTCGGCCTCGCCGTTGGCGATGCGGTCGAGGTCGGCCTCCATGGCGGCCGTGAAGTCGTACTCGACGAGGTCGGCGAAGTTCTCCTCGAGCAGTCGCACGACCGAGAAGGCGATCCAGTTGGGCACGAGGGCGGAGCCGCGCGGGGTGACGTAGCCGCGGTCGACGATCGTGGAGATGATGGCGGCGTAGGTCGAGGGGCGGCCGATGCCGCGCTCCTCGAGCGCCTTGACGAGGCTCGCTTCGGTGTAGCGCGGGGGCGGGCTCGTCTCGTGCCCCTTGGGCTC
>CATMVR010000483.1 GCA_950075905.1 uncultured Persicitalea sp.
CCGATTTACAGGTTGAGAGCCGCTATTTCCCTCGCCCTTTGGGTTTACTTCGCACAAAGTTCGGGATGACTCATGTTTTATATAGAAATAAAGGGAAATCAAATCAGTCACGGCGCTTGCCAAAAATATTGACGCGGTTTTCGTTCCCGTTCAATAGCCGCACGATGTTTTTCTGGTGCGTAAAAACTACCATCATAAACATAGCCACCCCAAATATGACCAATAGGGCATCGGGCTGACCAAAGACGCCCAACAGAGAAACCACCGGAAACGCCAGGGTAGCCAAAATAGAACTCAGTGAAACAAACTGAGAGGCCAGCAGCGTAAGAATAAAGATAGTAATGCAGACCAGGGCCAGCTCAGGATGTACCGCCAGCACCATACCTAGCAGCGTAGCTACACCTTTTCCGCCCTTGAACTTTACAAAAATCGGGAAGATGTGACCCACGATGGCAATGAGGCCGAAGACGATTTTGTAAGTCAGTAATTGCGTATCATCAATCTCATTGAAATAGTACAAAAGTAAGGCCAGGCAAGTGGCCGTCCATCCTTTCAACACATCAATCAGCATCACGATCGTACCAGCCCTTTTTCCCAGTACTCTGAATGTATTGGTTGCGCCGGCATTTCCGCTGCCATGCTCCCGCACATCAATGCCAAAATAGCCGATCCCGTACCATACAGAAGTGGGAATAGAACCCAGAAGATAGGCTCCGATAATCGTAATCAGAAACAGTGTGAACGTCATAATTTGTATTATTTCAAGAAATCAACCTATTTGTATCGAATGTGCACAAAAATACTACTCAATTTGGATTTAGCAAGTGACACCTCTGTCTTTAATTTAACAATTTCTTAATTTATTCAAAAATAAAATTTATAACACACTGACAATCAAAACCCTTCGGTGGCTTCCACTTTTTTCTTTTCGGGCTTTTTCTTGGTATCCTTCTTGGCAGCAGCAGCCTTGGCCAATCGGGCCTTTTTGAGAGCTGGCTGGTAAAAATCGTAGAAGCGATCCATAAACATTGCCTTTTCTTCAAAGCCCAGGGGGATCAGCTCCATATCTTTTGCCCTCGCATTTTTTGATTTGGCAAGGATCTGATCGTTGAAATTCACGTCTGACGACACGATCCCCAGCTGATTCTGGGCGTAGTCCAGATAGTACCATACATCGGGCGATACCTCAATGTAAAGACTGAATTCGTCGCCCCGGTCGGTATGACGTAGCTCCATCATTCCGTCCATCTGAGCGTTGATGTCGTTACGCCCCAGATTAGACATACCGATCTTGCCCAGCGAAAAATAGGCTCCGTGCACATCAGACCACCGCAGGTTTACATTAGAGAGTACCAGGGGTACATCCAGATCCGACGAGGCTTCAAACAGGGGCTTGTACTCCCCTGCGGTCTTTTTCTGGTACTCGTCGGCGGCCTTCTGTCCAATGAGAGCCGCCAGCTTCGTATTGAGCCGGGTCGGGTCGTCCTCCGCCGGGTCGCTGTTCTGCTCGTCGAGGTTAGTCTGCACAATTTTGGTAGCCAGCTCCGTAGAAACGGCGCTCAGCACGGGCAGGTTCAGCAGCAGCATAGTATTCAGTTCGTAGCGGGCGCTGTCTACCTGCACATCCACCAGCCCGGAAGCCTTGTAGAGGCCCGAAGTGGATAGTTTGAGGGGACCGGCAAAAGAGGCAATCCCCTTCTGGTCATCAAACACAAACGCATTGGCTTCGTTGATCAGCCCGTCCTCGCCCGCCGGGGGCATGATCCGGAAAGTTTTGCTGTCTTCATCAAATTGCAGGTTTCCCTGAGCTGCGTAGATATCCTGGTCACGGTCGGTAAACTTGGGCGACAGGAACGTCATGTACATGCCTCCACCGGAGCGGTAGTGCAGGCCCGCGTACAAGGGTAGCTCCACTTCGTTTTTCAGATCCTTGTTCACCTTGATTGTAAACACCCCGCTGGAGGTAGTATCCGTCCCGGTATCCTTATAGGCGATCCAGGAGCTTTCCAGATCGGGGCGGGGCTTCAGTACGGGCCGGATAACCCCGTCCAGGCGCAGGTTGGGCTCGTAGGCAATCAGGTACACGGCCCCTTTGTACTGCATGCGTGGAGCAACCATAAAGCGCTCTTTCTCGGTTACCTCAGCCCGGGCCGTGGTGTAGTACATGCCGGTCGGCGTTGCCGACACATTTTTTGACTTCCGGGAGGCTACCGCTTCGGCGCCGGCTTCCCGAAGTTCAAAGTTCTCCATCTTGATGTTGAAGGTATCCTTGCGGGAGGTCACGTACTGGTAGGTAGCCGAGCCCTCAAAGCGATTGCGGGACACGATCCGGATGGTGGCGTCCTTCATTCGGTGCGAACTGTTGAGGGTGTCAATTTCAATACGGGCTTTTTTGAACTCCGCCATTTCGCCGTTGCGGCGCACGCTTACCAGCCCTTTGTCTGGAATAATTTTCACGTCTGCCGTACGAATAAGGGGTACCCCACTAATGTTCAGCGTCATTTTTTCGATTTCGTACAGCGCCGCCGAACCGTTGAAGGTCAAACCCTCCTGCTCGGGAGCCGTAGATGTGAAGGTGGAGTTGTTCACATCACCCTTCATGGCAATGGTCTTGCTGGCGATATTCCACCGGGCTTTGTTGATAGAGGTACGGTACGCCGCGTAGGGGAACACCAGTGAGGAGGAGTCGGTACCGAAGCCCGTACCCGTGGTGGAAAGGTCTACCAGGTTTTTAGCAATATTAAAATCTACGTCCACATCCTTGCCCAACAAAATGGGCCGGAACGACTGCTGCTGACCGGCCGTGACGCTAAACTGCGACTTGTGCGCCACGAAGCCCTCCTTATTGAACTTGATGTCGCGTGAAGCCAGCTCGGAATCGCTGCGTTTCAGCTGACCGTAACCAAACAGACCCGTTGAGCGCAGCAGCAGGCCTCCCTCCAGCTGGGTGGTACCCGCATAGAAATTGAACGAATTTCCTTTCGTAACCACAAACATGCTGTCGGCTTTGGGAAACCAGCGCAGCGAGTAATTTTTCAGATCCACGCGGGGAAAGTAGCCTTTACCAATGGTGGCCTCTTTGATCGTGGCCTGCGTACCGGAGGCAAGCAGCGAGTCGGTAGTGAGCAGCATTTCCTCGGCGGGAATACTGGCCGAAAGGTGAGTCACTACCCCTCCGGCTGTTCGCAGACCCTTGTTGTCCATCACCAGCGGCTCGACCAGTCTCAGGGTAGATTTGCCATTATACAGCTTCATTTCGGTGGGAGACTTGTACTCAAAACCCAGCGAATTGTCGTCCATGCTTTTCAGGACAGTCTTGAACGGAGGCAGGATGCCGTCCGAATTAAAGGTACCCATAAAAACCACATCGCGCTGATCGAGACTGTCGTAGTCGAGCTTGGGGATTTTGAAAAATACCTCCCGGTTGTATTTGAGATTTTTGCGCTCGTATTGGTCAAAAAACACAGTCATGCCTTCTGGGATCACTAATCTCGGCGACTTACCTCCCTTGATCATCCCTGACTTGTTTTTGGGGTCGCTCAGGTAGAAAGTCCCTCCTTTCTCGTACTTGATGTGCCCCCCTACCTCGTTGCTCATGCCTTTGGCGTATTGCTCCTGCGGTGTGTAGGTAATGGAGTCTACCTGGTTGAGATTTACAAAAAACTGGTCGTAGTTGAATTTGATCCCCCCACCAGTAAAGCGAAAATTGGCCGATTTCAGCTGCCCGTTGAGCGTAAAATCCCGCCCACGCCCCAGCACCACCTGCTTGTCGGAAGGAACGGCCACGATTTTCAGTGAATCGCTCACCACAAAGCGATCTACACCCCTGACCGTCAGCAGGGTATCTTTGAGAGAAATAGAGGCATTGGCATTTTCGCTGTTGGTTTCGAACTGCGAAAGAATCTGGAAATTATCAAAATCTCCCTTATTCAGGTTAGCCAGAATGTACATGATGCCCTTGCGCGTAACGCGGTACTCATCTGTCTGGGCGTTGGCCTCAAAATAGCCATCCAGCGTCAGTCGTTCGAGGGCGTTGCGCATGATGGTAGCATCCTGCCGGTACTGATTGGCCAGGTCGTAGGGTGAGAACGTCTGTGTTTTCTTGGTTTGTACGTAGTTGGCTGCCATAATCAGGGGCTGAAAACCCAGTTCCTCGGCGATCCGCTGAAAGCGTTGCTTGCGGAAGTAATCGAAGGATTCGAGCCGGACGGGTACCTCTTTCTTTCCGATAATCATGTAAAACTCTACCTTTTCTTTCGGGAAATTCCAGCGCATAGCCTCCGCCCAGATATTCATTTTGTGGTAGCTATCCACAAAGGGCAAACTGGCGTACTTGGTGCCGTCGGCCCGCTCTACCCGCAAAAGTCCCGACTGATCGCTGTAATAGAACTGCACGCCCGGGTGGTAGATAGAGTCACGCCCCAGCGGCAGGGAGAGCTCGGCTACCCGGGCGGTCACTACGGAATCATTGAGCACAAAGCGCTGGCTGGACATGCGAAAGGCGGGCTTGTTCTGGTAGGAAACAAGCAGCTGGGCCGGCTCGCCGGTCAGGGAGGAGCTGTACACGGTGGTCCCCATCAGGCTCAGGCCCCCCTTGTACACCATGCTCTTGCTGGCGTTTCGTAGCACGGCGTCGTTGCCCCGGGATACAAAGCGCGGGTACACGGCG
>CATMVR010000484.1 GCA_950075905.1 uncultured Persicitalea sp.
GATCGGCGTGATCCTGGCCGACCTGGGGGCGGAAGTGGTGAAGATCGAGCCGATCGGCGGCGATCAGACCCGGCGGCTTCTGGGCTCGGGCGCGGGCTATGGCTCTTCATTTCCACTCAACCGTACCCTCACCACTGAGCTACTGGGCTTCGAAGGTATGCACCACAATGTAGTGTACGCCCAGATGAGCCGCGGACGCACCGAGCAGGCCGCCCTGACGGCGCTGGCCTCACTGGCGGCTACGGTGTCGCGCCTGGCCATGGATGTGTGCCTGTACAACAGCCAAAACTTTGGCTTCATCGTCTTGCCCGAAGCCTTTACCACGGGCAGCAGCATCATGCCCCACAAGAAAAACCCGGACGTAGCCGAGCTGCTTCGGGCGAAGACCAACCGTCTGAAAGCCCTGCCCATGGAGGTAACACTGGTGCTGAGCAACCTGCCCTCGGGCTACCACCGCGACATGCAGCTCCTGAAAGAGATACTGATGCCGGCCTTTGATGAAATGCTCGACTGCCTCGACATCGCCGCCTTCATGCTCGAAAACATGGAAGTAAAAAGTGATTTGCTGGCGGATGATAAGTACGACCTGCTGTTCAGTGTGGAGCGCGTCAATGAACTGGTGATGCAGGGCGTGCCCTTCCGGGATGCCTACCGGCAGGTAGGCAAGGAAATCGGGGAAGGTACCTATACGGCTCCAAGAACGCTGAATCATACCCACGAAGGCAGCATCGGCAACCTCAATCTACCCGAAATAACCCAGCGCATGCACAATGAGTTATCCCGTTTTGAGTTTAATAAAGTGAATAAAGCAGTAGAAAACCTTCTCAAAGCGTGATCCGATTTAAAACAATGTGGTTGGGAACCTCGCTGGCAGTGGCGGGGATGCTGGCCTATTGGTCGTGTGGTACTTCCGGACAAAAAGCCAACGGCGAGGTACTGGCCCGGCAATACTGTGGCGGTTGTCATGTATTTCCCGAACCCTCCCTACTCGACAAAAAAACCTGGGAGCACGGGGTGCTACCCTATATGGCGCCTCGTTTGGGGCTGCAAATGGCCGATACGGATTCTTCTTTCTTCCATAACTACGAAGAGCAGCAGCGGATCGCCCGGCTGGGTGTTTTTCCCGATAAGCCGGTTATCAGCCAGGAGCAGTGGGCCAGTATTGTGGAATACTACGTAAGGAATGCTCCCGATGCGCTGCCACACACGCCGCCCCGTGATACCCTGCTACCTCTCACAAATTTTAAAGTAAGAAAAACCAAAGACCCCATTGCGGCCACGGTTACCTCCGTGCGTTACGATCAGTACAGCCGTCAGATCTGGGTGAGTCAGCGGCCGGGTGGAGTGTTTGTGCTAAACAATAAGCTGCAACTGGTGGATTCGCTCTTCAATCCCGAAAGCCCCTTCTCAGATTTCCGGTCCAACGGAGGCAGCAGCTGGGAGCTGCTGAGTATGGGCATGATGGACCCCAACGACGACAGTAAAGGGGCGTTGCTTTCGATCCGGAAAGAAAACGGCAATTGGCGGGGCAAGCGCTTGATTGGAAACTTACAGAGACCGGTGCAGGCAACTTATGCCGATGTGAACGAGGACGGACGCGAAGATGTGATTATCAGCGAATACGGCAACTATACCGGCAAACTCGCGTGGTATGCCGCCACCGCCACCGACAGCATGAAGCAGCACATCATCGAAGAGTGGCCCGGGGCCCGTATGACCTACTGGCAAGATTACAACGGCGACGGCCGTAAAGACCTGTGGGTACTCTGGGCCCAGGGCGATGAGCAAATTGCGATTTACCTTAACAACGGCAAGGGTAGCTTTGCCAAGAAAGTCTTACTGCGCTTTCCGCCGTCTTACGGCTCGGGCTATATGGAACTCGTAGATTTTAATAAGGATGGGAAACTGGACATCCTCTATGCCAATGGCGATAATGGCGATAAATCCTATGCGCTCAAACCTTACCATGGGGTCCGGATTTTTATCAATAAAGGCAACGATAAATTCGAAGAGGAGTTTTTTTACCCGCTCGATGGGGCCACCCAGGCTATTGCCCGGGACTTTGACCAGGATGGCGACCTCGACATCGCGGCCATTGCCTTCTTTCCGGATTTCAGCCTCGATCCGGTACGGAGTTTTGTGTACTTTGAAAATACAGGAAACAACAAATTTACGCCTCGTACCTTCCCCGATACTAATCGTGGCCGCTGGCTCACGATGGAAGCCGCCGATGTGGATCAGGATGGAGATCAGGATATCCTTCTTGGCTCTTTCTACCTGGCCATAACCCCTACGCCCAAAGCCTACCTGGAACGTTGGAAGTCCGAAAAACAGGGCGTGGTGATACTGGAGAACATGCTACGTTAAAGAATGAGGGACTAATCCAGCCCCAGCACCGTGCCTGCCTGCCCTTCCTCTACTGCCAGCAGATCTTCAGCGTGGCAGATGGTTACGCGGCCCACGCCGGTTTCCAAAGCCTGAAAGGCATTATCAAGCTTTGGAATCATGCCCTTGTTGATGGCCCCAGAGGCCTTGTAGTCGGCGTAGGAGGCCGGGGTAAGGCTGGGAATGACGGAATCGTCGTCGTCCGGGTCGGAGAGTACCCCCTTTTTTTCGAAGCAGTACACCAGATTTACATTATAGCTATGGGCCATGGCCACGGCTAAGGCCGAGGCCATGGTGTCGGCGTTGGTGTTGAGCAGTAGCCCCTCGCTACTATACGTGAGCGGTGCAATGACCGGCACCAGGTCGCTGCGGAGGAGGCTTTCCATCTGGCCGCGTTTTACTTCTTCTATATCCCCCACAAAACCGTAGTCAATCTCTTTTGCCGGACGCTTCACAGACCGTATGATACCGGCGTCGGCCCCCGTGAGGCCAATGGCATTGCAGTCCAAAGCTTGCAGTTGTGCCACCAGGTTTTTATTGACGAGCCCCCCGTATACCATGGTCACCACGTCGAGCATAGCCTGATCGGTGATGCGGCGGCCCTCTACCATTTTAGTTTCAATATCCAGTTTGGAGGCGGTTTGGGTGGCTATCTTGCCGCCTCCATGGACCAGAACTTTGGGAGGAGACACGCGGGCAAAGACCCGCAGAAAAGCTACGCAAGCCGTGGGGTTATCGATGATATTTCCACCAATTTTGACTATGGTAAGGTAGGGAGACATACAAATATTTTGTTATGAGGTTTGGACAGGCAGAAGTATACTTTTGATAGCAAAGGTAGGACAACGAGCCCTTCTTTAAAAAAGCCGGCCGTCACTATGATCAAAGTCATTGTATGCGTACCGAACGAAACACCATCTTAGCGCTGTTTAAAAATCAGAATCATTCGCCTTACTCCTTATGCTTTCCGATATAAACAACCGGACCGATGTAGAAAATCTGGTCGATACTTTTTACGAAAAAGTACGCGCCAACGCTACTATCGGTCCGGTTTTTAACGACGTGGCCCGGGTAGACTGGGATACCCATATTCCTAAACTGTACGATTTCTGGGATGGAATTCTGTTTGGCACCGGTAAGTACCGGGGGCGTCCCATGCCTCCGCACTTCAAACTAAACGAAACGCATCCGTTTCGCCCCGAATATTTTGATGCCTGGCTGGCGCTCTTTTACGAAACCGTAGACGAGCTGTTCGAAGGAGAAAAAGCCAGTGAAGCCAAAATGCGGGCCGTCAACATCGCTTCGGTGATGGAGTACCGCATCAACCTCATCAACGAGGGGGCCAACAACTCCCTGATACATCGAAAGTAGGGGTACTTAGTACTTAAAAAATAGTTTTCAGCTCGCTCAGATGACGGATTTCGTAGGTAGGGGAGTCTTCGTACCGGTTGCCCAGGGGGTTGTAAAATACCGTATCCATCCCAACTTGCTTGGCGCCCAGAATATCCGCCTCCCAGTTGTCGCCAATCATGATGCACTCGTTACACTGGGCGGTGGCGCACAGAAGCGCGTACTCAAAAATGCGGCGGTCGGGCTTGCGGGCCTGGGCTTTTTCGTTGGTGATGAGGTGCGTGAAGTAGTGGAAAATGCCCGAGTTCTGCATCTTCTTGCCCTGGGCTATATCAAAGCCGTTGGTCAGAATGTGCAGGATATACCCCCTGGATTGCACGTAGTCGAGTACGTCCAGGGCGCCATCCAGCAGGTAGGGTTTGGTGGGCAGGATCTCTATGTAGGTCTCTTCCATCTGCCGGTAATCGGCGTCTGACTTGATACCCAGCTCGTCCATCACCATCCTGAACCGGTGCTCGCGAATATGGCCGTGGAGGATTTCGCCCCGTTCCAGCTCGCGCCAGAGCTGGTAGTTGATGCGGAGGTAGGTATTGATAAACTCATCGAGGGAGTTGACCCCAATATCGGCCATCCGGAACGTATGGTATACTTCGGTGAGCGATTCGGAAGAGCTGCGCTCAAAATCCCAGAGGGTGTGGTCGAGGTCGAAAAATAGATGTTTGTATTTCAAGGGAAAATCCTGTTTCGGGTTCTTGGAAGAAAAAACAGTAGCGCCAGCCAACCGGGCACTACCACTATACTAACGTGCCTTTTGGGAAAAATGTTGGTCTGTTTCGTTCGCAGGTTGTGGCTTGGGCTTTATTTGGTGCACGGGCAGTGTAATCAAAAACTGAGCGCCCTGCCCCTCCTGACCAACCGCCGAGATGGCGCCA
>CATMVR010000485.1 GCA_950075905.1 uncultured Persicitalea sp.
CCGGATCTGCCTCCCTGCGGGTCATCGAAGCCCTCGAAGGGCAGCTCATTACAAACACGCTGTGGGAGAGCCTGAACGATCAGAAATTCATGGAAAGCGATACGGAGCGCGACCTCCTCAAAATTGCCGTGATCAACCGCTACGAGAATGCCCCACCCGCCATCGCTTTTATCAAAAATTTTGGCCTGAAATCGGGCGCCATTGCCTCTACCGTTGGCCACGACTCCCATAATATCATCGCCGTAGGCTGCGACGATGCATCGCTTTGCGAAGCCGTAAATGCCGTCATTGCCACTCAGGGGGGCATTTCGGCCGTGGGCAACGGGCAGGTACACCAGCTTCCTCTACCCATTGCCGGCCTCATGACTGACACCGACGGCTATACCGTGGCGCAGCAGTACACAGAGCTGGATCAATTCGTAAAACAGGAATTGAAAAGCACCCTGCAATCTCCCTTCATGACCCTATCTTTTATGGCATTACTGGTAATCCCCTCCATAAAATTAAGCGACAAGGGTCTCTTTGATGGAGAAAATTTTGTTTTTGTGCCCGTTTTCCAATAACCAGATATTAACACCCTTCAACTTGTACAATTTAAGTAGGCAAGTGTAATTTTCTTTGTCAAATATTTTTTTTTAATGTTTTTTTATAAATATATTTACAAGTGTATAAGTGACCTTTATTCCTAACCGCTTTAAAACCTAACCATCCTTAACCTACCAATGGCCTACGTACGATACAAGCAAGAAGAAGAACTGCGTTACTGGAACCAGTTCCGGGCAGGCGACGAAAACGCCTACGCCTGTCTTTATCAATCCTACGTCCACATCCTTTATCAATACTGCTCTCAATTTACGATTGACAAGCCCTTGATTAAAGATTGCATTCATGACCTATTCGTAGAGTTATGGAAAAACCGGAATACCATTGGGGATACTACCTCGGTCCGTTTTTATCTGATGGCTTCGATCAAGCGTAAACTGGTACGTCACCTCAATGCGATGCAAAAGCATACCAGCAATGAGGACATTCCGGTGGAGTACTGGCACATCAATACCCCCTCGCACGAACGGGAGCTCATCGCCGAAGAGGAGTTTGAGGCCACCAATTTCCACCTCAACAAGGCGATCAATCACCTGCCCCGCCGGCAGCGCGAGGCTATTTTCCTGAAATTCTACATGAATATGAACAACCAGGAAATTGCCGAATTAATGAAAATAAACATACAGTCGGTATACAACCTGGTGTTTGGGGCGCTGAGTAACCTCAAAAAAACCATGACTCTGGAACGTATTACATTCTGATCCTTACCTATTTATACACAAAAAAGCGTGGCCTTCAAGTTGAAGGTCACGCTTTTTTTGTGATGAATCCAGCGCCCTGGTTTCCCGCGCTGCCCCTGCAACTCTTGCCTATTTAAAGTATCTTCGCGGGATACGAGCAACGAATCATCGCTATGTTTTCAACTACCGCACCCCTGGCCGAACGCCTGCGGCCCCGCACCCTGGCCGATTACGTGGGTCAGGACAAACTGGTGGGCCCCAATGGCCCTCTGAGAAGGGCCATTGAGTCAAACACCGTACCATCCATGATACTCTGGGGCCCGCCTGGGGTGGGCAAAACTACCCTGGCGCTACTCATCGCCGAGGCTACCAAGCGTCCATTTCACAGCCTGAGCGCCATTAGCTCGGGGGTAAAAGACCTACGCGAAATTCTCAGTAAGCCCATGGGCATCTTCTCACCGATCCTGTTCATCGACGAAATCCACCGCTACAACAAAAGTCAGCAGGATGCTTTGCTGGGAGCCGTTGAAAAGGGGCAGGTTACGCTTATTGGTGCCACTACTGAAAACCCCTCCTTCGAGATCAACTCCGCGCTGCTCTCACGCTGCCAGGTGTACATCCTGGAAGCCCTGGGAGAGCAGGAACTAAGGGAAATGATTGAACGGGCCTTAGAGCGGGACGCCTGGCTGCACTCAAAAAAGCTCACCTTCAAATCTTACGACGCGCTCTTACGCCTTTCGGGCGGCGATGGCCGCAAGCTACTGAACCTGTTTGAGCAGGTGGTGCTTGGAGAAGGAGAAAAGAGCGAAATTGTGCTAACTGACGAACTGGTGACCCGAACGGCCCAGCAAACCATGGCCCGGTACGACAAATCTGGCGAACAGCACTACGACATCATTTCGGCCTTTATCAAATCGCTGCGCGGGGGCGACCCCAACGCGGCGCTTTACTGGATGGCCCGGATGATTGTGGCCGGCGAAGACCCCGTATTCATCGCCCGGCGGATGCTCATCATGGCGTCGGAAGACATCGGCAACGCCAACCCCACCGCCATGATTATGGCCAATGCCTGCATTCAGGCGGTCAAAGCCATTGGCTACCCCGAGTGCCGCATCATCCTGTCGCAGGTGGCGGTATACCTGGCTACTTCTCCCAAGAGCAACGCCAGCTACCTGGCTATCGACGAAGCTATGGCCCTGGCCGAAAAAACCGCCCACCTGCCTGTGCCGCTGGCCCTGCGCAACGCCCCAACCAAACTGATGAAGCAGATCGGCTACGGCAAAGAATACAAGTACTCCCACAGCTACGAGGGAAACTTCGCCCAGCAGAACTTCATGCCAGACGACCTGAAAGGTACTACCCTGTACAAGCCGGGCCAAAATGCCAGAGAAGATGAGATTAAGCGGCGGCTACAGCAGTGGTGGGGGGAGTGGTATGGGTACTAAAAAAAGTCACCAGCCGCGTGGCTGGTGACTTGAAGCTTTGCAATTGTGCACCCGAAGGGATTCGAACCCCTATCGTCGGTACCGGAAACCGAAATTCTATCCATTGAACTACGGGTGCGTTGTTCGGGCTGCAAATATAATCGTATTTTTAAAAAAGCAACAAGTCTTCCCTTCGGGTTTTTTGGAAATATTTTTCAAAGAAAGCCCTTGCCACTGACTTACAGCTCCTTTAACAGTTCCCAGTCCTGTACTTCTTTCAGATAAAGGTAGTCGAGCAGGAGGCCGTTGGTGTTGTTGATGAGCCGGTGCCCCTCCACAAAGGGTGCTACGTAGGTGGTGATGCGCTCGTGGTCTGACTCCACTCCCATGTTGTTGTCGTGGTAAGACTGGATTTCTTCGGCGGTTAGTTCGATCTCGCAGAAGTAAAAGTACATGGTTTCGTCGCTGGTACCGGTGCTGGGGTAAGCCTGCCGGTCGAGCAGGCGGGTCAGCCTTTCTTTAGGAAGGTCGATCCCGGTCTCTTCAAATACTTCCCGGGCCGCAACGGCTGCCGGGTCGCTTTCGCTGTCGAGCATGCCAGCCGGGTGCTCAAAGGTATGCTCCCCGGAGCAGATACGGCGCTGCTTTACCAGCAATAGGTACTTCTCCCGCGTGTGGGTATCGATGAAGCAGATCAGCACGCACACCACCTCTCCTTTCAGAAAGCAAATGGGGGGTATTTTGTCGCCTTCAGGAGTGGTTGCATCTGTCATCAGCAGGGAGAACAATACTTCATCCTTGCCATTCCGGCGGGAGTAAATCTCCTCTATATCGTGAATTTGTAGCCCGTTGGAAGTGAGCTTATTTTTCCAAAGTTGATATTTGTGTGAATCTGTGAGTTTTTCAGCCATTTTTTTGTTTCCTTGGTAAATAAATAAGCGCAGATTAACCGACGGCAGCATACCAGTCCTTGATCTTACTAAGCCAACGCCCCATGGAACTTACCCTCAGTACTCCGGCCCTGCTGTTTTCGACGGTATCGCTGCTCATGATTGCCTTTACCAACCGGTTTCTGGCCATTGCCAACCTCATTCGAGACTTACACAAGCAGTTTCAGAAAAATCCGGATGGGATTGTAGTGGAGCAGATCCGGAGCCTGCACATGCGTCTGCGGCTCATCCGCACGATTCAGGCCCTCGCGGTGCTTAGCCTCTTGCTGAGCGCTATCTGCATGCTGTTGCTATTGCAGGGGTATCCGGTTATAGCCCGTTTGCTTTTCACTGGGGCGCTGGTGTTACAGATAACCGCCCTGGGCCTGTCGGTTATCGAAATTTCGGTTTCCATCAAAGCCCTAAAACTCGAACTCAACGATATGGAGGAGGCTCTGGGGCGACGCAGTTTTGAATTTTTCAATATCCTGTCCAAACCCGAAACCTCCTCCGAAAAGAAAGAATCACCGAATTCCTGAAAGTGACGACCGGGTCAATTGGACAATGGGAAAGAAAGCGCCACGTAGGGCATCTGGTAGGATGAAGAAAACCGCCGCTGCTCGTTGTTGAGAGGTACATCTGCCCGGTAGGCTACCTGTCCCCAAACGTACCCGGCTTTAATCCCAAACTGTTTGCTTACCCACACCCGCACAAATACCTCAGCCTGCCCGTTGTTCTTCTTTAAAAAAACTGGTACTATATTAAGGTTTGCCGGGGCAATTCCAATTTCTTTTCCGTTCAGATCACTGATTGAATCAGGAGCAGCGAGGGGAGCCGCCAGGCGATAGATGGCATTACGGCGCTTGCCAAACGCAAAGCTGAACACATCGGCGTTGAATCCAACGGCAACTTTTTTTGCCAGTTTCAAATTGGCCCCCAGCACAAAACTGGTACCGGTAACGCTTACCCGACTAAGCTGCATCCGATCGCTCAGAGTGGCC
>CATMVR010000486.1 GCA_950075905.1 uncultured Persicitalea sp.
GGGCGTTGTGTCCGGCGGCGCCACAGGAAAAGGGGGTGCTGGGTGGATTCGTTGACGAGCGTGTACTTGATGTAGCCCAGGTCGAGGAGCTCATCGTGGCGGTAGCCGCGCTCGCGGTGGTAGCCGACGAGACTGGCGCCCGGGCGCACCGTTTCACAGGGTCGGCGACTTGGGGCGCCGCAACGTGGGCATTGGACGCTGGCCCGGCCGTCGTCTATGTCACCGATGATCAGGTCGCCTTTTCACGGTTGCGGGTGCAGTCAGCGTGCATGGTGTGCACTGTGACGACGGGCGTTGCGCTGGGCCGACCGCGGCGATCGGTGCGGTGGAGGGGGCGAAGGGAGCCTGGTGGAGGAAATGTGGAAAACGGTCCACCTGTTCGTCCCTTCGGATCGGACAGCAAGCGAGGTTCTAAATTACCTCCGGGAGCAGATCAATGTGATCGCCCACGAAGCAGGCGAGTTCGTCTGTCGGATCAGAATCGGTGATGGCGTCGACCAGGCCAACGGTTGGCATAAGTGGTCGGCGTCGTACCTGCCTGGACCTCCCGGGGGCGTCGGAGGAAGAGATGACTGAGCACCGCGATCGCCGGGTTCGGCGTCGCGAGTTTGTTCTTCTGCGAGGTGGCTGTTGTTCATAGCCCGGGGGTACACAGGGTTGATCGAGATGATTCCGGCGCGGAAAGGGTGGACGAGGTGAGCCAGTTGGGCCGGGGTGCGGACGGCATTGTCCAGAAAATATAGAACCGTGAAGAAAATAAAGCAAAAAACAAAGCTCGCCAGCCCGGATACAATGACCAGGAGCAACTTTTTAGAAGGTAAAAGCTCTCCCCGGGTGGCCCGCTCTATGAGCCGAAGGGTGATGGGTGAGTACGAGTCCAGTCTTGCATTGTTGTAGCGCTGCAGCGCCTCGATGTATTCTTTACTGGCTATTTCGATGCTGGTTTCAAATTGCTGGATGCTGGCCTCGTTGGGTACCATGCCGTCGTACTTCCGGTTTAGCCTGTTCACCTCGCTCTCTATGGTATAAATACTGTTTTCAGCGAGTTCGAGGGAAATCTCCAGTTCGAGCTTGTGGTTCACCAAATCGTTCTTTGCCGCCTGAGGGTTGGCAAAGTTCTTGTCTGTCGAAAGCTGGATTTGCCGGTTCAGGGCTACCTGCAGGGAATCTACCTTCACTTTCAGTCTGGGATCGAAGTTGTTCCGAATGTACAGGTCGTTTACACTTTGCAGACGCTCTCTGGTAATCGCAATTTTTTGGTTTATTTCGCTGAGCGCACTTTCTATGTAGCGCTGCTCCGACGGGTCAAACCGCTGATTTAGGTTACGCAGGGCCGCCCTGGTAGCCATGACGTCCTTTTTGGCGATCTCTCGGCGGGTCTCAAAATCAATGATATGACCATAAAGGCTCCGGGCTTGCTCATTAAGATTTAGTACCCGGTTTTGAATTTTGTAGGTCTTCAGTTCCTGCATTCTTTCGTTGAGGGATGCGAGCTTCTGAAGCATCATTTTTTCGAAGAATTCGAGCGACCGGTTGTTGCTCTCCATGAGTCGGGAGGAGTAGATCCGCAAAAACTCCTCACTCAGAGAATTGACCACAAAGGCGGTATACGCCGGATTTGTTCCTTCAAACTCAATGGAAATATAGTCACTGTTGCCCAATCGCTTGATGACGAGCTTGTCAAGCAGTGATGCCGAGCCGTATTCGTTGCTCTCAATCAGATCACTTAACTTTCTTTCGAGCTTATTATCAGGGTACAGCTCCTGCTGCACCTTGTACTTGGTACCTATGGCGTTGACAATAGTTTTCTTCTCAGTCAGGGTCAACCCTTGCATCACTTTAGATGGCTCCTTGAACACCAAGTCGGCTTTTACCGTCAGATCATGCAGGAGCAATCGGTACGATACCTGATCCATAACTTTCTTCATCCGCATCAACTGAATCAAGTTGTCAAACTTGCGGTTGATTTCCGATTCCTGTTCCGTTTCCTCACTCACAAACAACTGATCGGTTTTATCCACGACGCCGGTGGCCAACCGACCCTCAGATCGGTAAGTATTGGGTAGCTGTTTGGTCAGAAAATAGCTGATGGCCATGGCCACCAATGGCAAAGCAAGCAGGATGTACCACCTGGTTTTCAAAAACTTGAAAAAGTATATCAGTTCACTCATTGGATATCTTCCAGTTTTTTACCCACCAATTCTTCCAGGCTGCTTTTGGCAATCAGTACATCTCCCGCGAAGTTTATCTTGGTTTGCTGCCGGTTGGCCAGATCCAGAAGCGCCTGATTGTAGCTTTCAAAGGCAATTTCCCCTTTTTCAAACTTGTACCTCATGTCGTCAATGAGCGCCTGAGAATCAAGTACCGATTTGGAGACAACCCGGAAGATCGCCTTGGTTTTTACGTACTCAAAGTATCTTCTTTTCACATCGGCTTCCAGGTTCAGAAGGTACATGTCCTTTTCGTGCTCAATCACATCGAGCTCATCGCGGGCCTGTTTGATCTGGGTTGGCTTCTGGATCAGACTACCGATGTTGGCAAAAAAGCCAAACTGGTAACCGTTCAGTAAGTTAGGACTAACGGCCGCTACGCCGTTGAAAGGAGATAGTAGGTACGAAAATGAAAAAATATCGAAATAGGATAGCCTCGTTTTTTTGATATTTTTCTCGGCTGCATCTATTCTTGAATTGTACGCTCTGATCCTTGGATAGTTCTTGCGGGCGGTTTGGATTAGCTTTTCCAGATACGGATATGATATTTCATCATATATACTTATCTCCTGCTGGGCCTGTACCGGAAGGTGAATTAGAAATATAAACAAAAACACCCAAATAATGCTCTTCCAAGCCAGTGAAAGCTGGTTTTTCTCACATTCTACAACGGTAGATATTGGAGCTAAATTTGAATTCATATAGATTCTTCGGAGGAAATTATTTACACGCTATTCTAAAACTAAGTTCTGCGGGCTATCGCCTGCTTTGCTCCTTATGCTCAGTTTGTTTCTTGCCAGCCATTGATGCAGTATTGCCGTACCTTTGAAATATACAATTCATGCATCTAACGAAGTTTGGTAAATATTATTAAATTTGAGTTCAAAATATATCACCTGCTATGGGTCTCAAAGAATTCATCGTTAATAACCCTAATCTTAAAAAAGTATCCCATTGGATGCTGTTTCCCACCAACGATGCCCGCCCTCGCCCCTGGGTGAATATCCTGCTCAACCCTTTTTACCATCAGAGGGGGAAAGGTGTTTGCATTCGTCGCTCGGTTCGGATGGACGTTGTTCCGTTTAACAAGCTTTCCATTGGCGATCGTACCATTGTTGAAGACTTTTCTACCCTTAACAATGGGGTGGGTGATGTTTCGATTGGTGCAAACACGCTGATTGGACTCAGTAATACAATAATCGGACCGGTTTTTATTGGTGATCGGGTTATTTTGGCTCAGAACGTGGTGGTCAGTGGACTTAACCATGGCTACACTGAAATCAGCACCGCCATCCGGGATCAGCCAGTCACCACGGCCCCTATCCGCATTGAGGAAGAATGCTGGCTGGGTGCAAATGTGGTCGTTACAGCGGGTGTTACCATCGGAAAGCACAGCGTTGTGGCGGCGGGAAGTGTCGTTACCAAAAATATCCCTCCCTACTCCGTAGCGGTTGGCAATCCGGCCCGTATCATCAAGCAGTATGACTTTACTAGGGGCGAATGGCTGAAAGTGGTTTGAGTGGTTTTTCAAACAGTTTCGGATTGAAACAAAGCTGGAAAGGTTTTAAGTATGATTTTCATATCGAGCAAAAACGAAAAGTTTTTGACGTAGTAGATGTCTAGCTCAATGCGCTCCTGCTCTGTTATTTCCGCCTTTTTTTTGCTGCGTTTCGTCACTTGCCAGTAGCCGGTCAGCCCGGCCGGTCCGGCAAAGCGCAAAATATTGTCGTCGGTAGTTAATTTTTCTGCCTCGTAAAGTGGCAACGGCCGGTTGCCCACCAGCGACATGTCTCCTTTCAGAATATTGACTAGCTGAGGTAGTTCGTCGAGGCTTGTGTTTCGCAGAAAACGCCCCACACCCGTTATCCTGGGGTCGTTCTGAAATTTCATGAAAGCCGCTTTTTGCTCTTTCTCCTGATTGTAAATACGCTCGCAGATTTCTTTACCATCCCAAAATAACAACCGCTCGCAAGTTTGTTTGCCTTTTAACTGACATTCGTCGCAAATGGTTGTGTTAGTTTCCTGCTGCTCGGCGGGTCGGTTGTAGATGTTCATCGTTGCCATGTTCTTGATCATCTGATCCGCGTTGGTGCGCATGGTTCTGAACTTGTACAAACTAAATATTTTATACCCGCTCCCTACCCGCTTTGAAAGATAAAAGATGGGGCCCTTCGAATCCAGTCGAATGACCAGAGCTACCAGCAGAAAAATAGGGGAAAAAATCAAAAGCGCGGTACCCACCACCACCATATCAATAGCCCGCTTCCATAAGGGCGTTCTCACGTACAGTTGCTGCACTTTTTCTGCCGCTTTCCTGTTGAGGTACTGCTTTTTTTTGAATATAAATTCAAGCCGGTTTTGCAGATCTTCATCTTCCAAATCTGCCGTAAAAATATCATCGGCTTTTTGATCTCTGGCTTTCT
>CATMVR010000487.1 GCA_950075905.1 uncultured Persicitalea sp.
CATATACATATCCCCTTGGGGGCTGACGTACATACCTCTTGCTGTTTCAGTATCTACTCCTCCATGCTGCCTGATGTCTAGTAGCTTCCCTTGTGGGCTGAAATGGGTAAGCATAATATCCTCGTTCCCCTGCGTAGATACTATTTGCTTAACCACTCTATCCTTACTACGAATGGAGCCTGCCACATACAGCGTCCCGTCCGGGCCAAGTGCCAGGCAACGGTCACTCATCCCGCCACAGGGCACCTTATTTACAATCCACTGAATCGTGCCCTTACCGTCTAGTTTCGCAATGAAGTCGTCCATATTGAGGAGTTCTTTTCCCTCCTGATCATCAGATAGCAAGGGTATGGTATCAAACGTAGCTTTGTTGTTAATAAAGCTACCGCCTACATACACATTCCCTTCCTGATCAGCGGCTACACTTTTGAATATGTCTAAAGATTCTCCACCCATTCGTCTTGCCCACTGACACTGTCCCTTTGGGTTCAGTTTTGCCAAAAAGCCATCCGCCGTACCCATGGATCTGAGAATACCTTCTGAGGAGGCATGCGGAGAAACCAGGCGGGTGTTTCCCAACAGTAACGTATCTGTAAATGCACCGCCTACATAAATGTCCCCCTGGCCATCGGTAGAGATACTCGCTCCCATGCTTTCTCCTTCCAGCTCATTCATCCACAGCAAGGTACCCTGTGGATCATACCTGGCTACAAATGCCCTCCTCTGCTTGGAAGTATGCGATAGTACATCGTTCATAGTGGATACGTCCCAGACATAGCCCGTGACGTACACATTACTACTTTTATCAAGCGCCAGGCTTTTCCCCGAATCCATACCACCTTTTCCAATAAGCCGGGCCCATTGCAGATCTCCGTTGGCGGCGTACTTTACCAGATAAGCTCCCAGTTTTGGGGCTTTGAGAATCGTATCGCCTACTTGCAGCGCGTCCTGAAACGTACCCGTCCCGTACACATTGCCCTGCTCGTCAATGGCCAGGCTCACCGCGAAATCAGCCTGGGGCCCGCGCAGCTGACGTACCCATTGCAGCTCGCCCGCGGGGGTGTACCTGGCAATAAAACCATCCACCTTCCCACCCGACACCAGGGTTGACTTTTCAAATGCAGCAGAATCCTCAAAAAAGCCAGCCAGAAAAATATGATCTCTTTGATCCACTGCGATGCTCACAGCCATCGCGTTTTTGGGGCCTTGAATGAGCCAGGAGAGGCTATCTGTTTTAGTGGTTACGGTGGGCTGAGTGCCGCCGACGGGGTTTGGCGATGTTTGGGCCAGGGCGGTGTTGACTGCCAGGCAAAAACTGAGCAAAATGGTATGTATGTGATTCATATAGGGGCAATTAATCTCCTTGCGAAAAATAACCATCTTGCATAATATAAGAGCCAAACTCCGCATTGAAGGTAAAATGATACGTAAAAGCTACCACCGATATCTTCCTGTTGCGTATGTATTCCTCCTGATTCCTGGACCCTATTTCTACCGTCTGGAAAGATTGCCTCCCACAGATATTACACGAATTGGCATACAGCAGTAGGGTCACTGGCCCTTCCAGGTTCATTTTGTAATATTCTAAATTATTCAATTCCGTTCCCGTAACAGGTTCGAATTCTCTTCCATAGGTACTTTCCAACTTCTCTTTTAAAACCTGTACATCTTCATGATGATAAAAACTTACAGCTTGTACCTGATCGGGATAATCTGAATCAAATTTCGCATAGGTTGGATCTTGAAAAGGTTGTGCGTAGGTGATCTGTATTTCCTTACACTCGTTCGAATCTAGTCTCGCAATTCTTCTTCCGATAATTCTTTCATTCAGACGAAACAATGATTCGGCCTTTCTGATTTTCATTGGAAATGAAAAGCTATACCCCTCGTAGGTAAAGTCGTAAGATGACGTATTGCATTCAAGGGTGAATAATAAAATGAATACTACTAGAAGCTGTTTCATCGATAATATGGTCGGCTGTGATATTGTATCGCTACACACTCCTAAAAAACTTGCACTCTCCTTCAATCTTCCGATGAATGCCCTTCTTCTTCGCTACCCCTCACAACCGCGCCAGCACCCGCTCTGATACCGTCTGCCCGATGGATAGCGACGAGGTAGCCGCCGGGGAGGGGGCGTTGACGACGTTGATGGCCGTGGGGCTTTCCAGAATGGCGAAGTCGTCGAGCAGGCCGCCGTCGTAGTCGCAGGCCTGGGCGCGCACGCCCGCGCCTCCGGGTTCGAGGTCAGACTCCTGTATCTCGGGGATGAGTTCCTGCAGGGCTTTGGTAAAGGCTGTCTTGGAGAAAGAGCGGTACATCTCGCCCAGACCGGTACGCCAGTATTTAGCAGCTACCTTGCGGAAGCCCGGCCACGCCAGAGTTTCGCCTAATTCTTTGAAGCTGATATCGAGCTTGCCATAGCCCTCGCGCCGGAAAGCCAGCACGGCGTTGGGGCCTGCCTCCACGCCCCCCTCGATCATGCGCGTAAAGTGTACTCCCAGAAAAGGAAAGTTAGGATCGGGTACGGGGTAGATCAGGTTTTTTACCAGGTGCTCTTTCTCTGGTTTTAGCTTGTAGTACTCGCCCCGGAAAGGAATGATTCGTACCTTCACTTCCTGGTCATGGGTAAGCTGGGCTACCTTGTCTGAGTACAGACCGGCGCAGTTTACCACAAGCCTGGTTTCGTAGCTACCGCCGCTTTCGGTACTGATGTGGGTTCTCCCACCCGCAAGGCGTACATCCACGACCTTCTCCCCAAACCGTATCTCTCCCCCGAGCTTCTGAAAGCGCTCGGCGTACTTTTCGGTAACAGCTTTGTAGTCGATGATGCCGGTATAGGGTACCCATATACCTTCCAGTCCTTTTACATGAGGCTCAATCTCGCGCATTTCTCCGGCGGTTATTTTGCGGTTATTCACCAGGCCGTTTTGCAAACCGCGCTCGTATAGCCCTTGTAGAATAGGTACCTCTTCGGGTCGGGTAGCCACCACTATTTTTCCACAGAGGTCGTAAGAGATGCCCTCCTCGTCGCAGAAGTCGAGCAGCATTTGGTACCCTCTGATGCAGTTGGTGGCTTTGAGACTGCCGGGTTTGTAGTACAAACCGGAATGGATCACACCGCTGTTGTGGCCGGTCTGATGCTCGGCCACCTGCTGTTCTTTTTCAAGAACCAACAATTTCAACGAGGGGCGCTGTTCCTTGAGGCGCAAGGCGGTGGCAAGGCCCACAATACCTCCTCCTACTACAATGATATCGTACATCTGCTATTGACTACGGGTTGATTGGGGTATGAAGGCACGAAGTTACGCCGGAAAAGAGATTTTTCCCATGGTCACGTTAGGTACCCCCTGCCGGTCGCCGAAGAGGATCTCGCCGCCCGCGACGGTCTCGTTGGCCAGAATGGCAAACAATACCGCCTCCTTGGCGTCGCCAGACACGCTCAGCTCGTCGAGCATCCTGACAGAAACGCCCGGCAGCTGGTTTTTGATGGTACGCATCAAAACGGGGTTATGCGCACCGCCCCCACTGGTGTAGAGGGTGTACTTCTGTCCCGTGGCCAACACCTTGCTAATAGCCTCGGTGATAGTATCCGCGCTGAATTGCACCAGCGTGGCCAGCAGGTTTTCGGGCTGCATGGAAGTAGTGCGGCTTCGTTGCTGCGCTTCGCGCACGTACTCTACACTGAATACCTCCGGGCCGGTAGTTTTGGGAACAGGAGCGGTAAAGAAGGCGTGGTCTTTCAAGGCGCGCAGCAGACCGGGGTGGGAGCTGCCGGCAGCGGCAATAGCACCATTTTCGTCGTAGGGTTTACTAAAATACAGCCTTGTGAAGGCATCCAGCAGCGTATTGCCGGGACCAGTATCGGTGGTAAATACCTCACGCGCCAGCCGGGAACCCGGCAGGTAGGTAAAATTGGCAATACCGCCCATATTTAGCAAAATGCGGTTTTCACCCTGCTTCGAAAAAAACAGGTAGTCGCCGTAGACTGCCAGGGGTGCGCCTTCGCCCCCGGCGGCGATATGCTTTTGCCGGAAATCGCTGATAGTGATGATGTCGGTGGTGACGGCCACGTGGTCGCCATCGCCGATTTGCAGCGTAGCGTTGGGGTATTCGTCCAGGCCGTGCTGTTTCTGGGGGGCATGGTACACGGTTTGTCCGTGGCTGGCAATGAGGTCTACCTCCTCCGACGAAATACCCCACTCCTGTAGGCACTGCAACACCATACGACCATGCTGAATACCGATGTAGGGATTTAGCAGGCACAGGTGCTGGAAGTCAATTTCTCTTTTAGCAAAAATGGTTCGGATTTTATCCCGAAAGGCTTCATCATAGGGTACCGTAGCAAAATGTTTTACTACTACCTGGGTGTCGAGGCCGCTACCGCTGATATGGCAGAGGGCCACATCAAGACCATCGAGGGAGGTACCCGACATAAGGCCGATGATACGCCGGGTAGTGCTACGGGCAATGCGATTTAGTTTTAGAAGTTGGGCATTCATTAAAGTTTTCTTAAAAAAGGCTGCCCGATGGGGGCAGCCTTTAGGTTACTGTTGTTGGTTATTACCCGCCTTGGGAGGCCGGTTTCGATTTTTATTCCGGTTATTTCTGCTTTTCTTTTTCT
>CATMVR010000488.1 GCA_950075905.1 uncultured Persicitalea sp.
TCCCTTTTTGTAGTTGGGGTGGTTCAAATCCCGCACGCGCACCACGGCGGCATCGGCCGGACGGTTGGTGCTGAGGTTAGCCGTACCTACCATGGAGTCGTATTGCTCGTAGATCCACTTTTTAGAGGCAATATTGGGGTGGGAGAGCAGGTGCCGGGCTACCTTACCGATTTCGTCGGGGGTTACGTCGGGTACCTGTGCCATGTCAAACTGCTGATAGCGCTGGTAATAGGCGGGTTCGCGGTACTCGCGGTGGTACTGCGGCGCGCCTCCACCCAGCACCAGGTCGTGGGCGGGTACGTCGGCTATGAGCTGTCCGTGCTGGTAAAAATGCAGACGGCCCGTATCGTCGGGGCCGGCGGGTACCACTTCGCCAATCTGCTGGCAGTGGAGGTCCCACTTGTCAAAAATCCCCTGAATGATGTCTTCCTTGCCCTTTTCGACCACCACCAGCATCCGCTCCTGTGATTCGGAAAGCAGGATTTCCCAGCCGTGCATGTTCTGCTGCCGGGTAGGTACCTTGTCGAGGTCGATGATCATGCCGTGCTCGCCCTTAGCGCTCATTTCGGAGGTAGAGCAGATGATGCCGGCCGCGCCCATGTCCTGAATCCCCACTACGTGGCCCGTAGCGATAATTTCCAGGGTAGCTTCCAGCAAGAGTTTTTCCATGAAGGGGTCACCTACCTGCACGGCGGGGAGCTTCTCGTTGGATTTGTCCGAAATATCCTCCGAGGCAAAGGTAGCGCCGTGGATACCGTCCTTGCCCGTCGCCGAGCCGACGATAAACACCGGGTTGCCCACGCCGTAGGAGGTAGCTTTGGCTACCTTGCCTACCTCCACAATACCCGCCGAAAAGGCATTTACCAGCGGGTTGGTGTTGTAGCATTCGTCAAAGAACACCTCGCCGCCCACGGTTGGAATGCCGAAGGCATTGCCGTAGTCGCCGATGCCCTTCACCACGCCGCGTACGAGCCACCTGGTTTTGGGCAAATCGGGGTTGCCGAAGCGGAGTGAATTGAGCTGGGCAATTGGCCGGGCGCCCATCGTAAATATATCGCGGTTGATACCGCCCACGCCCGTAGCGGCACCCTGATAGGGTTCGAGGGCCGAGGGGTGGTTATGTGACTCGATTTTGAAGCTACACGCCAGTCCGTCGCCAATGTCTACCAGTCCGGCGTTTTCTTCCCCGGCCTTGGCCAGCATGCGGTCGCTGTCGCGGGGGAGGGTTTTGAGCCACACAATGGAGTTCTTATAGGAGCAGTGCTCCGACCACATCACCGAGAAGATACTCAGCTCGGTGAAATTGGGCGTACGGCCCAGGATATCCTTGATGCGGTCAAACTCTTCGGGCAAAACGCCGAGCTTGCGGGCGGTTTCGATGGTAGGCAGGGCGTTTCCGTCCAGTACTTCGGTAGAGGTCATACGTTTGTTACGGTAGGCAGTTTAAAGTTCACAGCGGGGCTGTGCATAAATACGCCACAAAATTAGGGCTTTATGCGAAGAGAAGCGGTATCAAAATAATTTTTCTGCAAAAAGTATTGACAGATAAGAAATCCTTCCTAATTTTGCACCCACAATAGACCAAAGAGAGATGGCGGAGTGGTCGAACGCGGCGGTCTTGAAAACCGTTGACTGTAACAGGTCCGGGGGTTCGAATCCCTCTCTCTCTGCGAAAACCCGCTCAGCGTAATGCTGAGCGGGTTTTTTATTGATTTGTACCCTAATTTGTATCCTGAGAAATTACGAAATGGATGAACCAAATGATGCATTTAGCATGAGCGTGTTAATCCAAATGTTAAAGGATATCTTAAAACCACACCATTAAAACAAATCCAACTGAATGAGTTTCGGGTGACCAAAGACTCCCAAATGCTTTCTATTGCCACTGATTAGCCTTCAATTGTAATGGCTAATCTTCTGGGTTTTGGACAAGTACATGAATTGCCTAGTGCAGTTCTGTTTTGCATTTTCGACATATATAGGATAAGAAATATTCAGCAAAACCGCATTTTACCAGCCTTACTATTTAAATTTAGGCCTCCCACTTTTGAAACCCGGATATACTCAATTATATTAGGGCTGCCAAAGTTCTCTACGAACTTCGACCCCATCCTAAACCCTCTGATACACCACTATCCTCCCATGATCCTTAACCAAAACCCTGAACAGGTTGCCCGTGACCACATTGATCGGCAATTGACCGCCTCCGGCTGGGTAATCCAGGACAAATCACGTATCAATCTGAATGAGGGGGTGGGGGTAGCAGTCCGGGAGTATCAGACCGACGTGGGGCCAGCGGATTACGTGCTGTTTGTGGCGGGGAAGCCGGTGGGGGTCATTGAAGCCAAACGCGAGGACGAGGGCTTCCGGCTCACCATCCACGAGGACCAGGCCAGGGATTACGCATCGGCCAGGCTCAAATACCTCCATAACGACCCGCTTCCCTTCGTGTACCTGAGCACCGGCGAGGTGACCACCTTTGCCGATTTTCGCGATCCCAAGCCCCGGGCGCGGGAGGTGTTCTCTTTCCACCGGCCTGAAACCCTGCGCGAATGGCTCAAAAAGCCCGACTCCCTTCGTACCTCATTATTCAGTCTGGACGATCTCCCTACGGAAGGACTGCGGGAATGCCAGGTTACGGCCATAACGCATCTCGAAAAATCATTCAAAAGCAACAAGCCCCGGGCGTTGATCCAGATGGCCACCGGCTCGGGCAAGACGTTTACGGCCATAACGTTCATCTACCGGCTGCTCAAATTCACCCAGGCGAAGAAGATCCTGTTCCTGGTGGATACCAAAAACCTGGGCGAACAGGCCGAGCAGGAGTTCATGTCGTTTCTGCCCAACGACGACAACCGCAAGTTCACCGAACTCTACGGCGTCCACCGGTTGAAGTCCCGGCATATACCCGACGACAACCAGGTGTACATCAGTACCATTCAACGGCTTTATGCGGTGCTGAAAGGGCAGGAACTGGACGATAGCGCCGAAGAAGAGAATCCCAACGAGAAGTGGCAGCCCAGGGAGGTACCCCCGGTGGAGTACAATGAGAAGCTTCCCATTGAGTACTTCGACTTCATCGTCATTGACGAGTGCCACCGCAGCATCTACAACCTCTGGATGCAGGTGCTCGACTACTTCGATGCCTTTCAGGTGGGTCTGACGGCCACGCCCGACGCCCGCACCGTAGCCTACTTCCAGCAAAATCTGGTGTCGGAGTACTCGCACGAAATGGCCGTAGCCGATGGGGTCAATGTGGGCTACGATGTGTTCATCATTGATACCAAAATCACCCAACAGGGGGCAACGCTCTGGAAGGGGGCCTACGTGGAGCATAGGGAAAAGCTCAGCCGGAAGAAACGTCTGGAACAACAGGACGAAGACGAGGCGTACTCGGCCCGGCAACTCGACAAGGACATTGTGAATCCCAACCAAATCCGGAAGGTAATCTCCACCTTCCGCGACCACCTGCCTGTCATGTTTCCCGACCGCTACGATCAGGAGGGGCAGTTTGAGGTACCCAAAACCCTGATCTTTGCCAAGACCGACAGCCACGCCGACGACATCATCCGCATTGTGCGGGAGGAGTTTGGCGAGGAGGATCGCTTCTGCAAGAAGGTCACCTACAAGAATACCGAAGACCCCAAGTCGGTGCTGGCGCAGTTCAGAAACGACTACCACCCGCGCATTGCCGTGACGGTGGATATGATTGCGACGGGTACCGACGTGAAGCCGCTGGAATGCCTGCTGTTCATGCGCGATGTGAAGAGCCGCAACTACTTTGAGCAGATGAAGGGCCGGGGTACGCGGGTGATCAACTACGACGATCTCAAAAAGGTATCCCCTTCGGCCCGCCTCACCAAGGATCACTTTGTGATTGTGGACGCCATCGGCGTGACCCGCAGCCTGAAGACCGACAGCCGCCCGCTGGAAAAGAAACCGGGCGTGGCCCTCAAAGACCTGCTGGGTGCCGTGACTGTGGGTGCTCGTGACGAGGAACTCTTTACTTCGCTGGCCAACCGGCTCACCCGGCTCGACAAACAGATTACCCAGAAGGAAAAGGATACCTTTGCCGGGAAGTCCGGGGGATTTTCCATCAGCCAGGTGGTAAAGAAACTGCTGAACGCCTTCAATCCTGATACGATCGAGGATATTGAGCAGGACGTTAACACCGAAAAGCAGGGACAGGCTCCCGATGTGATTCAAGCCACCATCCAAGAACGGGTGGAGCAGCTGCGCGACGACGCGGCCAGGGTGTTTACCGGTGAGCTGAACGAGTACATCGAGAACGTCCGCAAGGCCCATGAGCAGAAGATTGATGCCCTGAATCCCGATGAGGTGCTCCGTGTGGGCTGGGAGAAGGACAGCGCCGCTAAGGCCCAGGAGACCATCGAGGCTTTCCGGAGCTGGGTGGAAACCAACCGCGACGAGCTAACGGCCCTGCAACTCTTCTACGCCCAGCCCTACCAGCGCCGCGAGCTGACGTTTGCGATGATGAAGGATCTGGTTGAAAAGCTGCTGGCCGATAAGCCCACTCTGGCTCCTAACAGAGTGTGGCAGGCATACAGCCAATTGGAGAGTGTGAGCGGACAGCCCAAAAACGAGATGGTGGCCCTGGTGGC
>CATMVR010000489.1 GCA_950075905.1 uncultured Persicitalea sp.
CTTTATAATTATAATAAATTGTGGTAAGCGACTTAAACAAGAAAAACACAACCAAAATGTATTTCCCTTACTAGATACACCGTGCGCGGCAGGGGTGCGAAGCACTTCTTTCCATCCGGCATAAACCTGAAGCAACGTTCTCTCTCATACGTGGGCGCACGTCACACTTCAAAAACAGCTCGATGTAGTCAGTACCAGGGCATGGAATCGAGGTAAATCAGCCAACATGTTTTCAAACGTTCCGTAAAAAGCCGCTCAATCGATGACCGAAAGAGTAGGGTGTTCAGAGGTCCTGGGCGGATGACGGAAAAAATGAAAAACATACTACTAGTCATTCAGCGCGAATACCTGGTCAGGGTCAAGAAGAAGTCCTTCATCATCATGACTTTCCTTACCCCCTTTCTCTTTGTGGGCTTCTACGCCGCCGTTATTTGGATCGCCATCGGCAGTACCGATACCAAAACCGTGGAAGTACTGGACGAAAGCGGCCTGTTTGTCAATCAGTTCAAAGATTCCGAGTCGCTGGTTTTCCGGTACATCGACAAATCCATCGATTCGGCCAAGGCCAACTTCAAGGGCAGCAAGGCCAATGCCCTGGTGTACATTCCGGAGAATGTCCTCGACAACCCCAAGAATGTGAGGATCTACGCCGCAAAAAACGTAAGCCTCGACCTGAAAAACGACATTGAAAAAACCATTGAACGGCAGATCGAAAACATCAAGCTCACCGAAGCGGGTATCACCCGTAAGGTACTTGAAGATGCCCGTGTCAACGTGCGCTCGGAGACCATCAGCCTCAACGAAGAAGGCGAGAAAAGCAGTAGCTCCGGGGCCGCTACGGCTATTGGCGGCATCTGCGCCTTTCTGATCTACATTTCGGTGTTTGTGTACGGTACGCAGGTGATGCGCGGCGTTACCGAAGAAAAGACCAGCCGGATAGTGGAGGTCATTATTTCGTCAGTAAAGCCCTACCAGCTGATGATGGGAAAAATCATTGGCGTGGCACTTGTCGGATTGACGCAGTTTGTGCTCTGGATTGCCCTGACGGTGATTCTGATGGGTGCTGCCGGGGCCATTGTCGGCAATCAAATGGGCGGAGATCAGGAAAAAATGAAAGCGCAAATGGAACAGGTACAGAAGGGAATGCCCGGAGGAGGTATGAACCCCGCCGCCAGCAGTATGACGGCTACCGGCAATGACAACCCGGTGGCGGAGGTACTGAGCGCCGTAAACAGCCTCAATATTCCGTACATTATTGCCTGCTTTTTGTTTTACTACCTGGGGGGGTACCTGCTGTATAGCGCCCTGTTTGGGGCAGTAGGCGCCGCGGTAGACAACGACGCCGATACCCAGCAGTTTATGCTCCCTATCACCCTACCCATCGTGTTTTCCTTTGTGTTTGCGCAAATGGCCCTGCGGGACCCCGACGGAGCCCTGGCCTTCTGGACCTCCATCATCCCGTTCACGTCTCCAATTGTGATGATGGTACGTATTCCCTTCGGCGTACCCGCCTGGGAGCTGGCTCTTTCCATGGTGCTGCTCGTGCTGGGCTTCATGGGTACTACCTGGCTCGCGGCCCGCATCTACCGCGTGGGTATTCTGATGTACGGCAAAAAAGTCAGCTATAAGGAATTGGCCAAGTGGGTATTTTACAAAATCTAGGATTCCCGAAAGAAAAAATACAAGCTTTACCAGCCCGGAATATTTCCGGGCTTTTTTTGTTTTTGTACCCTATTGTTTGTTTCTGAATTTTAGGTAAATAGCACGCTATTTGGCATCAATAATTCAGAAAACTACATGAAACAAATCTTACTGATTTTTGCGCTCTGCCTGGGCCTGGCAGAAGCTACGTACGCCCAGACCGCAGTAGTGTCGGGTACCGTCAAAGACGCCTTCGGCGAGCCGCTGGCCGGGGCTTCCATTCTGGAAAAAGGGACGTTTAACGGTACGGTAGCGGACGGCAGCGGACGTTTCAGCCTCAATATACCTACCAACGGAATCCTCGTAGTTTCATTTATCGGTTTTGCGACGCAGGAAATCTCCCTCAATGGCCGCACCAGCGTGGAGGTAGTACTGGAAGAAGGAAACTTACTGGCTCAGGTACAGGTGGTGGGCTCCCGTAGCCTGAACCGTTCGGCTACCGATACTCCCGCTCCTATCGACATCATCAACGTACGCGAGGTAACCGCCAAAACCGGCCAGCTTGACCTGAACCAGCTACTGCAGTACGTGGCGCCCTCTTTCAACTCCAACCGGCAGACCGGCTCCGATGGTGCCGACCACGTAGACCCCGCCAGCCTGCGCGGTCTGGGTCCTGATCAAACCCTGGTGCTCATTAACGGCAAACGCCGCCACCAGTCGTCGCTTGTGAACCTCTTTGGCTCCCGCGGGCGTGGCAACACCGGTACTGACCTCAATACCATCCCGGCGGCCGCCATTGAGCGTATCGAGATTCTGCGCGATGGCGCCGCCGCCCAGTACGGCTCCGACGCCATCGCGGGGGTGATCAACATTGTATTGAAGTCATCTACCGGCGAGCTGACCGCCAACGCCAACGTGGGTGCCTACCAGGCAAAATACCGCTTCGACGACCAGAAATTTGACGGTCTCAACACCAACCTGAATGCCAACTACGGCGTAAAAATCGCGAAGGACGGCTACGTGAACCTTACCGTGGACCATAACTACCGTGATCATACCAACCGCGCCAATACCAACCCGGACGACCTCGCCCGCCGGCAGTACGGCGATCCCCGGATTCAGAATACCTCGGTCTACCTCAACTCCCGGCTACCGATTAACTCTAAGGTATACGCCTACGTGTTTGGTGGAGCCAACTTCCGCAAGGGCGACGCCTACGCCTGGACCCGCTTTGCCGACGACGATCGCAATGTACCTTCCATCTACCCCAACGGCTTTGACCCCATTATTTCCAGTAAAATCAACGACGCCTCCATCGGGGTAGGCATCCGCGGCGACTGGAAGGGCTGGGATGTAGACCTGAGCAATACCTTTGGCTCCAACCGTTTCCACTACTTTGTCAATAACTCCCTGAACACCTCATTGGGCGCCAGCTCGCCCACGGAGTTTGACGCCGGCGGTTTCCAGTTGCAGCAGAACACCGCCAACCTGGGCTTTACCCGCTTCTTTAAAGGAGCCCTGGAAGGAGTCAACGTCGCCTTCGGGGCCGAATACCGCCACGAAAACTACCTGATTTTTGCCGGGGAAGAAAAATCCTGGAAGAGCTACGTGCCGGGGGTACCTCCGGGCTCGCAGGGTTTTCCGGGCTTTCAGCCCTCGGATGAAATAAACAAGGGGCGTAGCAATATGGGTATCTACGTAGACACCGAAGCCGACTTTACCCGGCGGTTTATGGTAGGGGCCGCCCTGCGCTATGAGAATTACAGCGACTTTGGCAGCACGCTGAACGGCAAGCTGGCTACCCGCCTGAAGCTCTCGGAGGCTTTCACCCTGCGCGGTACCGCCAGCACGGGTTTCCGGGCTCCTTCCCTACCGCAGAAATACTTCAACTCTACTATCACCAACTTTGTGAACGGCCAGCCCGTGGAGGTGCTCATTGCCCGCAACGATAGCCCCGTGACCCAGGCTCTGGGGATACCGGCCCTTAAACAGGAAACCTCCCGCAACCTCAGCCTGGGCCTGACGGCCCGGCCGGCTAGTTCGCTTTCAGTGACCGTAGATGCCTATCTTGTGAAGGTAAAAGACCGCATCGTGCTCACGGGACAATTTTCTGACGATGACGATCAGATCGGGGCCGAACTACGGCGGCTCAATGTGGGCAAGGCGCAATTTTTTACCAACGCAGTCAATACCACCACCCGGGGCGTAGACATCATTGTAGCCCACCGGGCCAACTTCGTCACGGGGGCGCTCAATACTACCCTGGCGGCCAATTTCAACCGCCTGACCATCGACGAGGTAAATACCAACGCCAAGCTAGCTGGAAAAGAGGATACCTACTTTGATCTGCGCGAGCAGTACTTCTTGCGGGCATCTGCCCCTCCCTCCAAAATTAACCTTACCTTCGACTACACTCTCCGTAAGTTCAGCGCCCTCGTACGATTTGTTCGCTTTGGGGAGGTAAAACTGGCCGACTGGAATTACGACGAGAACAACCTGGATGTGTACCAGGCCCGGACCACCACCGATCTGGCCCTCAGCTACCAGTTGGCCAAGGCGGTGCGGATTACCATCGGGGGTTCCAATATTTTCAATGTGTACCCCACCATGTTTACGCCCAGCCTTACCGAGTCTGGCGGTGCCTGGGATCCCGTGCAAATGGGCAACAATGGGGCCTTCTGGTTTTTAAAGACCAATTTCAGATTCTGACCAATCACTTACCTGTCACATTCAGGTAGCAACCTCCGGGGCGGTTTCCCGGAGGTTGTTTGGTTTTAAAAGGGGTATTTTGCGGCTTATGCCTTCGTTTGGATTTCCTTTAACACTTTTTAAGACCCTCAAAACCTTGCCGTTGGGGTTATTTTACTAATTTTGGCAGTGTGATTAAGCTCCCCTATGGGCTAATCTCCT
>CATMVR010000490.1 GCA_950075905.1 uncultured Persicitalea sp.
GGAGGGCCCCATGCGCAACAGCTACCTGCAACTTCGGCATGAGCCTAAAAACGGTCTGAACCAGCAGGTTTTGCGTGGTCTCGAAGATACGCCGCGCATTATCAATGCCATCTACCGGGTAGAGGTACAGCCGACTATTACTTTCGCCAGCCCGGTCACGCTCATACCTACCTATCCCGACCTGCCCATGGAAGATGTGTACCCCCGCATCGCTGAAACCAACACCCGCGAACTCTACCTGCGGCAGGCAGGCAAAGGACGGGTAGCGTATATTCCCGGCGATCTGGACCGGACATTCTGGAAATTGCTGAATGTGGATCACGGACGGCTCCTGCGCAATGTCATCGCCTGGGCGCTGGACGAGGAGCCCGTGGTAACCGTGACGGGGCCCGGCGTGGTGGACGTGAATGTATGGCAGCAAGCCGGCTCTATGACGGTGCACCTGGTGAACCTTACCAATCCCATGATGATGAAGGGGCCTTTCCGGGAGCTGATTCCAGTAGCGGCCAAGGTAAGCATTCCGATTCCTGCGACGGAAAAAGTAGCGGGCGTGAAACTCCTGATGAGTGAACAGAAACCTTCTTTTGAAGATAAAAACGGAAAAATAACGCTAGACATATCCTCTATTCTGGATCATGAAATAGTAGCCATTGACTTTGCCTAAACTTCCGGGAAATGTTTTTCGTTAGTAAGGTACCCTGCTTCGGGGTGGATCTTATTTTACAAAAACGCCTGACTATGTTCTCTCCCTCTGAACAACACTACTACGCACGACAGTTATCCTTGCCAGAATTAGGCCCGGAGGGGCAGCAGAAACTCAAAAAAGCCCGTGTGCTGGTGATCGGGGCCGGCGGGTTGGGTTGTCCGGCACTTACCTACCTGGCCGCCGCGGGCGTGGGTACCATCGGTATCGTTGATTTTGACCGGGTAGAGGTAAGCAACCTGCACCGGCAGGTACTGTTCACGGTGGCCGACGTGGGCCGTCTCAAAGCAGAAGTAGCCGCCGAGCGGCTGCAAAGTCAAAATCCTCACATTGCTCTCCACTCCTATACCGAAGGGCTGAACCGCGACAACGCGCTGACCATCGCCAAAGACTACGATCTGGTGATAGATGGCTCCGATAATTTCCCGACGCGCTACCTGGTCAATGATACCTGCGTTTTGCTGGATATCCCGCTGGTGTTTGGCTCGATTTACAAGTTTGAGGGACAGGTGAGCGTGTTCAACTACCAGGGTGGCCCCACCTACCGCTGCCTGTACCCGATCCCTCCCGGCGAAGGCGAGGTACCCAACTGCGCCGAGATTGGCGTGCTGGGCATTTTGCCCGGTATCATTGGGTCCTTGCAGGCGGTGGAAGCGATCAAACTCATCACAGGGCTCGGCGAAGTACTTTCGGGAAAACTGCTGGTGTACGACGCCCTGCGGGCTTCTTTCCATAGCTACCAATTTTCGGCACAGCCCGACTCGCGCTCTTTCCGCACTTTACAAGACGACTACGGCACTACCTGCGCTCTGCCCAATCCGGAGCTGGAAGAAATCACGATTCATGAATTGGAAGAACTCATGCAGGAAGCAGTTCCGCCCCTGCTGGTGGATGTGCGGGAGCCCGATGAATACGCCCGCTTTAATCTGGGAGGAGTGAACTGGCCCCTGAAAACCCTGTCGCAGCATCTGCCCGAGCTCCTTCCCTATCCGGAGGTGGTACTTTACTGCCAAACGGGCGTACGCAGCCGTAAGGCCTACGAGATTTTATCGGAAGCCTTACCTACACACCACTTTCGCCATCTGAAAGGGGGAGTAGCGGCCGTAGGAGCCTGGTCTTGAAGGTATTTGTACAGGAAAAAAATGTATTATTGTACTGCATTTTATAAAAAAACCGTAAACCCACCCATCCCGGATTTCGTTTGAACTCCATCTGAATGACTCTTCATCATCGCTATGAAAGAAATAAAATCCATCCTGAAAGCGTACAAAAACCTCGACCATGACACCACCCGGGCTGCTCTGGCCACCGTAGTACGGGTAGAAGGCTCTTCTTACCGCCGCACTGGCGCCCGTATGCTGGTCATGGACAATGGCGTGTGGGTAGGCGGCATCAGCGGCGGCTGCCTGGAAGGTGACGGCCTCAAACGCGCCCGGCTCGCCATTGCCAAATCGGCCCCCAGCCTGATTACCTACGATACCACCGAAGACGACGCCCATCAGATCGGCGTAGGCCTGGGGTGTAATGGCGTGATTGACGTACTGCTGGCCCCCATCGAGCCAACGGACCCGAACAATCCGGTGGAGGTACTTAAAAACGTGGTGGCGGATGGCCGTAAAACCAACGTATTGCTGACCATCACCCAATTGGATGGAGAACTCAATGGCCTGGGAGCCGGCCACATGATCCGGTACCAGAATCAAAACAGCCTGCACGCACTGGCTGACGAATCGTTGATTGATGAAGTGGAAAAAGCAGTGCAGAACGTTATTTACCAAAGCAAATCGGCCGGATTGGCCTTTACCCTCAGTGATGGCCGGGAGATAGAGCTGTTTGCGGAGTTTTTGCCCCCCGAACTGCACGTGATTCTGATGGGGCATCAGTACGACGTGTTTCCGCTGGTAAAAGTGATCAAAGAAGCGGGTTGGCGAGCCACGATTGTAGCTAATCCGCAGAAACTACACCGGGAAGTGACCTCGCTGGTACATCAGGTAGTGGCCCCGGAAGATTTTGTCCCCGCAGAGTTGATCGATTCGTACACGGCTGTGATTCTAATGTCGCACGACTATAAGACCGATAAGCGCAATCTGCCCCGCCTGCTGCCTACCTCAGCCGCCTACATCGGCATGCTGGGCCCCCGGGTGCGCTCCGAAAAGATATTCCGGGAGCTATCGGAAGAAGGGTATTCTGTTTCTCAGGAGGATATGGAGCGTATTTTTGCGCCCGTCGGGCTGGATATTGGCGCTATCACACCCGAAGAAATTGCGCTCTCGATTGTGGCCGAAATCCGGGCTGTTTTCTCAAACCGCGCCGGGCGTTTCCTGCGCGAACGGGAGTCCACTATTCACGAACGCTGATTGAGATATTCTATATCACAACCGTTCACGAAGTATAGGGCGTATTATTTAGGTAAAAATTATTAGAATAATACAATTATTCTATCTTTGTAATCGTTTGAGTGTTTGAGTCACTCAATTTTGTCTGGCTTTTTTCAAATATTCTTTAATCTACCCTCCGCTATCGTCTGAACACTCTTTACTCAGACTTTGTCTCATAGCCTTTCGTCCGGAAAATCAGGTTTTCTGATGGAACTTACCACTTTTAACGAATTTTTATTCGGCATCTCTCCCTATCTTTAAAATTTTCATCTTTTGTACTTTTTAAATATTTCAAATAAATATTGTTCTATGATAAGTACTATTTAATATAAAACACAAAGCCTGTAAATCAGATTTTTATCAACCGGTGAAACTTTTTATATCCAATAGCGTTATCTTAGCTCAGTATAAATTAATGTAGAACCAACCTGAACATGCATGATACGATTCTCACTACTGGTGGTATCAATAATGTCGCTGGGGGTGTTTACTTTTAATCACACGGTCGTTCCGACGCCCAACTCCGAAGTTCCTTCGGCAGTGGTTGTAGATACCGATTTTGACACCAACATTCTCCACATAGAGTTTTGCGGAGATACGTTGCCCCTGCATCAATCGCTCGTAGCGAAGCGCTACCAAAAAGCGATTCAATTTTACGATCACCCTTCTTTTGGCCGCTCCAAAAAACGCATCCGGAAGCAGATAAAGCTGATCGAACCCGTACTCAAAAAGTACGGCATCCCCTCTGATTTTAAGTACCTTCCCTTTATTGAAAGCGGAATGAACGTCGATGCGGTGTCTCCCAAAGGAGCCGTTGGCTACTGGCAGTTCATGCCTGCAACAGCCCAGGGCTTAGGCCTGGTTGTCAATGATACCATTGACGAACGCAAAGATTTGATGAAATCTACCCGGGCTGCCGCCAGGTATCTGAAATGGCTCTACCGGGAGCTGGGCGATTGGTCGCTGGTAGCGGCAGCCTACAACGCGGGGCCAAACAAGATTATCCGGCACATGGACCGCCAGGATAAGGACGATTACTTTTCTCTGCGCCTCAACAGCGAGACTACGCAGTATGTGTATCGCCTGGTGGCGGTGAAGGAATGGACCACCGAGCCCGAGCGCTGCGGCGAATGGGCAAAATCTGAAACCGTATCGCGGATTGCAAAATTCGTGAAGCAGCAGAAAGAGATTGTTGGCTCGCCATCCATTGCTTTCCTGAATCCAAGGTAGCGTGGATGGTGGCAGATAACACAAAAACGGGCGGCCCTTAGAGGTACCGCCCGTTTTTTTATTTCAAATCTTTTAGAATCTCTTCGATTGCCCGGTCGAGCTGAGGGTCCTGGTCGTTGAGGCGCTCCACGAAGGTCTGCTTTACGAAGATATCGGGCGCTACCCCCTCCTTTTCGAGGTCTTTGCCGTCGAGGGTATAGCATCCCCAGGAGGGCAGGCGGTAAAA
>CATMVR010000491.1 GCA_950075905.1 uncultured Persicitalea sp.
CGCCCACAAACTGGGCGGCGGCTAGCCGGGAGGCTTCCTTATAGGGGATCATACTGATGAGCCCCACTTTAAATTCCTCGGGTATTTTTTCCACAGTTTGCAGATTGGGAAGCCTCATATCCCCTTTAATTTCCGGTTTTTGGGGTGACGTCACCGTTTGGGTATACCCCCGGATGCCCATCGAAGTACGAATAATATTGTTTCGCACCAGCAGGGGGGTCATCACCACGGCGGTGGGTACCACCACCAGCCAGGTATTGTACTCCCGCGAAATTTCTACCGGTTGGCAGGCAAGGTCCCAGGCTTGCCGGGCGTATTTTTTCAACTCGATAGCCTCCCCTACCTGCTGATCGATGGCCTGTGTGATTTTCGCAAAGTTGCGGTTGAGGGTACGGCTTACCATAGATTTGACCGGGATGGCAAAGCCGGCTACCTTTATATTGGGCTCGCTAATCCAGTCATAGCTGTCTACGGTAGTATGAGTAACCACCCGCCAGTCGGGTGCTACGCCGATTTTGGAGATAAACCGGATTTTGAGCGCAAACTCCGTATCCTTGTAGCCCGACAGCGTAATGCCCAGCGGGCTCACTTTGTAGCCCACACTCACCCATACTTTCAGAGGCACTTCAAAGAGAAAGGTGGAGTCAAGCGCCTGCACTTTGATGGGGCTCAGTTTCCAGACTTTGGCTTTGAGGTTATCCTGGTCGTAATCGTCGTAGCTGTTGTCCTCGTAGATCAGACCGTTCAGCTGGGTATTGATCTGCTTTTCCAGTTCAGAAAGGGGGATTTCCAGGGGTAGGTTCACTACCGAGAGGTGCTTTTCGTTCTGTATCTGCATATCTGAGTACAAGTAGGTTTCCCGGGGGGCCTTGGGTTCCTGCATACTTCCGGGCTTGCACTGCCAGAGAAACAGGCTCAGGAATACCCCTATGCCCAGGCGATAAATGAAGGTAGGGTACAGTTTCACAACTTACTTGATTTTAACCTGCGTGGCCCCGTAACCAAATTTTTCCTTTTGCGCATCCTTGAAAAACTGCACGTGCTGATTTTTGCTGAGCCGACGGTGCAGCTCGGTGCGCAGCACGCCGTTTCCGGCTCCGTGGATGAATGTAATCTCATCCAGCCCAGAAGCGATGGCCTGTTCCAGCTGCTGTTCAAAGGTATTGATTTGTAGCGATAGCTTATCCGCATTAGACAGCTTTCCGGGCGCTGTACTCAGTTTTTCGAGGTGCAGGTCTACTACCGAAGCCGGTTTGGCTACGGGAATTTCGGTTGCCATTCCCTGCGGAGAAAGCATTCTTTCGCGCAGCTCTGCCGCCGAAATACCCGTACTTTCGGCGGTAGGTGTTACGTGTCCTTCTTCGTCCAGCTGATAAACGTAGCCTTCCTTATCCAGAACGGGTGCTTTCTGTTTTCGTTTATAAAATGATTGGGCGCGGCATTTGAGTCGCTTCTGAAACGGCAGGTGGATGGCTCCGCTCCCCTCCCTGAAATACAGCGCCTGAATGTCGAACGTTGGCCACTGCTCAAAGTCCTTCATGAGCAGATCGGTCAACTTGCGGGAAGTTCGCGGTTCAAGTACCCCCGAGGCCAGCCCCAACTGCTTGTCCTCGCGGTCTTGATACGCCACAAAGGGCAAAGTCCAGTCCGAGTTGTTGATCAGGTGCAGGCTCACCTCCCGGTCGTTTACCGGCACGAAGGCCAGGTAGATGCCCTTTTCAGAAAATGGCCCTTTTGCCCGGCCCGAAACCGGCGTGGGCGCGGCCCGGCCCGCCTTTTCGTCTTTCAGAAGCCGCTCCTGCTCTACGTGCGACACCAGAACAACCTCGTTGCGCAGAACCGGAATACGAAAGCCATCTTCTATTTCAATTTCTACGATATTCCCGGGCAGGAAACGGTATACGATGCCTTCCTCTTTGCCGTGCACCAGGCGTACTTTATCTCCGATATTCATAGGTATGTTGATTGTAAAGCTTTTATGTATAGAAATGCCGCCGGCCAGGTACGCCGGAGCTTAAAAATAAAAAGGCCGGAAAGCGACTCCTTTTCTAGAAAATGACACCGCCGGGGCCGGTATTTTCAAGGTATTGAGCATAAACGCTACGGTCCTGACAAACTTACTGTGGGTTTTGATTTTCGTAAAGTCTATGTCTACCGAGAGGTAGTACTGGCGATACGGACTATATCCCAATGCTACGCTTTTGCCGGTTTCGCCCGCCACCATGTCCTGAATTCCGTAGCCCACCGATAAACAAAGCCAGGCCGGCCAGCCCGACGACGGGGCAAACGAGCGGGGACTCGCCGAAAACCAGTACGTTTGTCCGTTGTAATCTTTCAGCCACCGCTCCGAATAGTTGCTCCCCAGAAGCTCGGGACGAACCGAGGCTAGCGGGGTATAGGGAAACGAAAATTTGGGGTGGATGCGTACCTCATCCCAAAAAGCGTACTGCCCCAGATAGAGCGCGGGGCCAGCGAGATTGGCCACCACATCGCCCGGCGAAAAACCATAATCCGGCGAAAAGCCGTCGAGCAGCTCAATCGGGGTTTGGAAAAAGAATCCGGAGATAGCCCCGTAAATCAACGCCTGCTTTTTGCTGATCCCCGTTTTTTTGTACAGCTCTACGGTATGACGACTTATCTGGTAAGAAGTATACAGATGCCCTACTTTATCGATCTGTAACCATTCATGGGTGTCATCGGCAATCGAAAAGCGCGTCAGCGGATTTTTATACCAGGTTTTGCTAAGTGCGTAGAGGCTGCCAGCATACAATACAGACTGCGCGGCAAACATCGCATGCAGCTTACGGTAGTTGGGCCTTGCTACAATGGTAGAATCTGCGGTTTGAAGTGTCTCCATGCTCTCCGCATTGGCCCGAAATACCATCAGGAAAATGAGGCAGAAAACTCCAAACCCTTTCATGTCAGGCATCAATAGCTACCACTGTACTTACGCAGCCCCCACTCTACGGTTGCAAGCAAAAGGAGCAAAAAGAAAAGCCATTTGAGCTGAATGAGCTCGGCCATTTGCTCAGTACTATCCAGCCGGTCAGGAGGGCGGTTGGTGGTCAACATCTGCACCAGGCTTTCCACAGTGGCGGGCTGCACAAACTGCCCGCCCGATTGCCGGGCCAATTCGCGCAGCATACCGAAGTCAGCGGTCGTGTTCTGGGCTTCCAGGTCGGTGTTTTTTACCACAAACTGCCCGCTTACCTGCTCGGGACCGTTGCGAAGGTTGGTAGAAGCCCGGTAGCGGTACACGCCCTCGGGCAACCCGCTTATTTCGAACCGCGGATTTTCTTCCGTATGGGTATAGGTGTAGTTTTGGGTTTCGCCTTTTTCGTTTGAGATATCCAGACGTACTTCCTGGCCGTAAATTTTCTCGTAGATATCGTTATATATCTCGGTCTGGAAAATTACCCGGTCGCCGGCGTCAAATTCGGCGCTGACGGGATAAACCCGGAACTTGCGCTTGTCTTCCTTGACCGAAAGCAACTGAATTACCTTCTGAAACAGCTCGTCGACTACGGTCTGATTTTCGGTGAGGGCAAACTCTTCCTGCCGCCATTGCCAAAGCCCTTCGCCGGCCAGCACCGCCGTTTTGCGTTCGCCGGAGGTATTAATCGCCAGCAGAGGCTTGGTAGTACCTACACTTCCTACCCGCTGGTACAGGATGGTTTCACTGCCTGGCGACAAACGGTACTCGCCAAAGGGAACCGAAAGCGGAGGCAGTCTTTCCAGGATTTCTAGTTTCTGATTGTCCAGATTCAGCAGCTGAAAAGAGGTATTGTAGAGTCCGGTTACCTTGTCAAACTGCCCCGGATTGGCGGCTATCTGCACGGTACGGTTGAGGCCATTGGCCGCCCCGACGGCCGACTGATTGCCCAGAATGAAAAACGTAGGGGTATTTTTAGCCAGCAGGCGCCGCACATATTCGTTGCCCAGGCCGGGGGCATCGGGTAGCTGGTGCAGAATAATGAGATCGTAGGCCTTCTCGGTCAGGTCATTGAGATTATTCTCGACGGTCAGGAGCCGGACATCGAGTTCGTAGTTTTCATTCTGCTCAATCAGCGAGCGCAATGCCTTTATATCCGGATGGGGCGCCAAGCCAAAAATCAGGATCTTTTCCCTCCCATCGATAATATCGATGTATACTTCCCGGCGGTTGTTTTGGGTACTGGTCTCGCCAGATACGGCCCCTACTTCAACAGTATAGTGCTGCACCCCTTTTTGATTGGAGGAGGTTGTAAAGGTAAATGACTGAAAAAAGTCGTTGCGGTTGATCACCACATTTTGCGTAGCGATTGTCCGCCCTCCCTGCCGGAGGCTGAGGGTAGTACTACGACCGGAGAGGCCGTTGGCGGCCACATCTACCTGAATCGGAAACTCGTTGCCCATGTAGGCCACGCGGTTGGCGGTTACGTTACGTAGCTGAACGTCACGATCAGGCACGGTATCGCCGATGGCAACCGTATGGACCCTAAACGGGTACGTACCGTAGGAAGGAGATACCCCCTGATTGACGATTCC
>CATMVR010000492.1 GCA_950075905.1 uncultured Persicitalea sp.
GTGGCCAATGCCTCCCTCTTTTCCGGGGTAGATGCCTCCTCACCAGAGGCCTGGGCCGGATTGTCGGGCCGATAGTCCGGCGTTTCCTGACGTAGAATTTCCCGGTAGACGGTCTGCCGTTCGATGATGTATACGGTATCCGGGGCTGGCGGGGAAGCCTTTGTCGGCACAGGTGCATCGTCTTTGCCAGCGGAGTCGGGCAGGGAATTTATGCCTGACCCGGCCCGCACCTCCATTTGCTGTTTGAGCCCTTCCATTTCTTTGCGGAGGGCTTCGTTTTGATTAGACTGGCTTACATACAGCACTACCATTACGGCAGTAGTGACCGTGGCTACAGCATAGCCGAGCCACTGTCCGTACGATTGCCAGAAAGAGGGAGGGGCGTGCAGTTTATTGAAAGACTGCCACTTATCCCAGTCCTGATCCTGAAAATCGGGTTGTAGGCTTTCCAGCTTGCGTCGTAAAATTTCTTCAAATTTGTTAGTTTTCATTTCTCTTATAGGACTGTATTCCCAGGTCGTTCGGAAAAAGATCCGGGTAGTACTGCTTAATCAGATGTTGCAAACGGGCGCGGGCCCGCACGTAGTGCGAGCGGACGGTAGCCTCATTAATCGTCAGGAGATCGGCGATCTCGCGGTGGTTGTATCCATCGATGGCGTACATCATGAATACCGTGCGGTATACGGGGCGTAACATTTGTACCAGTTCCAGAATTTCGTCTGCCGTTATGTTTTCCAGAATCTGATCGTCGAAGCGCGGGTAGGGCGCATCTTCCAGCGTAACGGTATTGTTCTGATGCTTGCCGTGCTTGCGGTAGTAGCTGATGGCCGTATTGATCAGGATTTTCCGGATCCAGGGCTTAAAGGGCTGCATTGGATCATACTTTGCCAAATTCTGAAACACCTTCAAAAAACCTTCGTTGAGTACCTCCTCGGCTTCTTCGCGGGTAGATGCGTACCGCAGGCTGATGCTTTTGGCGTAGCCGAAGTACTGCTTAAAAAGTACCCGCTGCGCCTGAGGATCACCGTCCTGGCACGCTTTGACTACGCTCTCGAAGTCATTTTCTGAGTAGGAAGTTTTTTTCCGGAATAGCAAGGTAGCTGATAGGGGTTACGCTTTACAAGATAGTACGTTTATATGGGAGCGTATGTGGCAGGCGCATAATAAATAATTCAAAAAAAAATTGCAGGCCTCTTGCCACACTTCTTCTGGCGGTGCCGTACTGTCATTTGAAACCGGTTCTCAATGTCTCTTAACTTTTTATTCAAAAACCCCTTATTCATCATGAAACGATTAGCTTTTATTGTCCTGTCCGTTTTGGGAGCCTGCCTGATGGGATGCCAAAACGATACGCTGAGCCCCTCAGAAAATGCAGAATTTGAAACCATGGCGCTCTCAGCGGCCCGCTTTTCTGCCGAAGCCGACCCGACTACCAAAATGAAGTGCAAAGGCAAACTGACACAATTGGCCGCCGCCGATATTCCAGCCGCGATTACGGAGTACATAGGAGCTAATTTTGCGGGCTCCGAACTGAAATTTGCGGCAAAAGACGAAGCGGGCAATGTTGTAGTGGGTCTTAAACTCGCTGATGGTACGCACAAAGGATTACTTTTTGACAGCACGGGCGCTTTCAAGGAGGAACTGAAACATTTTAAGGCACGGGCAAAGCTTACGAAGGTGGAGGTAGCCTCTCTGCCCGCGTCAGTAACGAGCTACGTGGCGGCCAACTACGCCGGAGCAGAAATAAAGCACGCGGGCAAGAACGAAGCCGGTGAGTTTTTTGTGATGCTTATCGTTGATAGCAAGCCAGTGGTACTAGTATTCAACACCGACGGAACTTTCGTAAAAGCGATAGACAAGCCCATGCGCCCCGGCAAGAAATTCGGACCTGGAAGTAAGTAAGGTGAGGAGTTTATGAGTAGAAGAGTTTAGCGTAGGTAATACGGGCCAAAGGTAAACCCAACTTTTCCTTGTCTACTCTCAACTCATCAACTCTATTCACTCATTCTATCATTAATTAATCGCGGATTACGTGGATAGGGGAGGCTCCGTATGGGCTTTCCCTATTTTGTTTTACTCCCGCGGATTCACGATCTGAATCTCCGAGTTATTTTTGATTTCGCCCATTACAAACAGGCTGTGGGTACTGCCGATGTTTTCCAGAGATCCCAGCTTCTGCATCAGAAACTGCTGGTACTCGGGCATATCGTTGACTACAATTTTGAGCAAAAAATCGTAGTCGCCCGAAATATTGAAGCATTCCAGTACTTCCGGTATAGCCCGGATAGCCTCTACAAATTTTTCGCCCATGGCCAGTGAATGCTCTTTCAGGGCAATGTTGCAGAAGACCATCAGCTTTTTACCTACCTTTTCCCGGTCAATCAGGGCTACGTATTTTTTGATTACGCCTTCTTTTTCCAGCCGGCGCACGCGCTCGTAAACGGGCGTATAGGAGAGGTTGAGCCGGGACGCCAGCTCGCGGGTTTTCAGGGTGGCATCTTCCTGTAAGTCATGCAGAATGGCCCGATCGGTATCGTCTAAGGTATGCATGTTTTATAGTTGAAGCGGAGGATAGTTTGGGTAGATAAAATTTCTATTAAATCTAGCCTGCGATCTTTTTATAGGTAAAAAATAAGAAATATTGGGCCACTACCAGATAGTTTATCCAATACTAGCGATTAATTCCCAATAAATTACAATTGGTTGTATTTTTGTGTTTTTCCAAAAAGCACCGGTCGGGATTCCGATAAGCGCCGACTGAGTTTCTTTTTTCAATGCCTGAATGACAACCTGATGACAACTACCTTGAAAACGAATATCCGCGAGATCCTGAAAGAGCGTATCCTGGTACTGGACGGAGCCATGGGCACCATGATCCAGCGCTACAAACTGGAAGACCACGACTACCGCGGCGAGCGGTTTGCCGACTGGCCCCACGATGTAAAAGGAAACAACGACCTGCTGTCGCTGACGCGCCCCGATATTATCAAAGAAATCCACGCGGCCTACTTCGAGGCCGGTGCCGATATTGCCGAAACCAACACCTTCTCAGGTACCTGGATTGCTATGGCCGACTACGCCATGGAAGAGTTTGTGTACGAGCTCAACTACGAGTCGGCCCGACTGGCGCGGGAAGTGGCCGACGAGTTTACGGCCCGCGAGCCGCACAAGCCGCGCTTCGTGGCGGGCTCCATGGGTCCCACCAACCGCACGGCTTCGTTGTCGCCCGATGTAAATAACCCCGGCTACCGCGCTATTACGTTCGATCAGCTGGTAGATGCCTACTACGAGCAGGTACGCGGGTTGGTAGACGGCGGCGCGGATCTGCTGCTGGTCGAAACCGTCTTTGATACCCTCAACGCCAAGGCCGCGCTATTTGCCATCGATAAATTCTTTGTCGAAAATCCACAGCATGAGCCGCTGCCCATCATGGTGTCGGGTACCATCACGGATGCGTCCGGGCGTACCTTGTCCGGACAGACCACGGAGGCTTTCCTGACGTCGGTGTCGCACCTGCCGCTGTTGTCGGTAGGGCTCAACTGCGCTTTGGGTGCCGACCTGATGCGGCCTTACGTGCAGATGCTGGCCAACGAGTCGCCGTTCTTTACGTCGGCGCACCCCAACGCCGGGCTACCCAACGAAATGGGCGAGTACGACGAGTCGCCCGAGCAGATGGGTGAAGTTATTGAAGGCTTTCTGAAAGATAATCTGGTCAATATCATCGGCGGATGCTGCGGTACCACGCCGGGCCACATTCGGGTCATTGCCGATCTGGCCGCCCGCTTCCGGCCGCGCCCCCTGCCCACGTTTGAGAAAAACATGAAGCTGTCGGGTCTCGAACCGGTCACGATTACCCCCGACGCCAATTTTGTGAATATCGGGGAACGCTGCAACGTAACGGGCTCCAAGAAATTTGCCCGTTTGGTGCGGGAGAGCAAGTACGACGAAGCCCTCAGCATTGCCCGCGAGCAGGTAGAAAACGGTGCGCAGATTATCGACATCAATCTCGACGAAGGCATGATCGACGGGGCGGAGGCCATGAAAACCTTCCTGAACCTGATTGCGGCCGAACCGGATATTTCGCGGGTACCCATTATGATCGACTCTTCCAAGTGGGAGGTAATCGAATCAGGTCTGAAATGTGTGCAGGGAAAAGCTATTGTAAATTCTATTTCGCTTAAAGAAGGCGAAGAGAAGTTCAAGGAGTCGGCTCGTACCGTGCTGCGCTACGGTGCGGCTACGGTGGTAATGGCCTTTGACGAAGCCGGACAGGCCGATAACTACGAGCGCCGGATTGAGATTTGCCAGCGGGCGTACAATATACTGGTGAATGAGGTAGGTTTCCCCGCCCAGGATATCATCTTTGACCCCAACATCCTGACCGTAGCTACGGGGATGGAGGAGCACAACAACTACGCCGTAGACTTTATCAACGCCACGCGCTGGATCAAGCAAAACCTGCCCCACGCCAAGGTATCGGGTGGAGTATCCAACGTGTCGTTTAGCTTCC
>CATMVR010000493.1 GCA_950075905.1 uncultured Persicitalea sp.
GGGGGTATTTCGGATAGACGAAGGCAAAGATTTTTACGCGGCCATTCCGTTCAACAACCTGCCCGCCAGTCAGGATAAGCCCATCATCATCGGCTGGGCCAACGACTGGATGTACGCCAACCAGATACCCGCCGAAGGTTCCCGGGGCATGTTTTCGATGGCCCGCAAGCTATCGCTACGTAATGAGAACGGAGTGTACAAATTGAACCAGGTACCCGTATACGCTGAAAGCATCCCTACCCAAACCCTGAACCTGAGCGCCAGCGACCTGGCGGCCGGAAAAACCCTGGACATGGATGGGAATGCCTACCGGCTCAACCTGACTATTGACCTGGCAAACGCCAAGGGGTTCTCGATAGACCTCCTCAAAAACGAAGGAGAGGGTACCGTAGTGAGCTATGATGTGGCCTCCCAGACCCTGTCGTTTGACCGTACCAAATCGGGTAAGGTGGACTTTCACGAAAAATTTGCCAGCGTGGAGAAGATGAAAGTAGCTCCCAAAAATAACCAGCTTACTCTGGACATATTTGTGGATAACTCACTGGTGGAGATTTATGCCAACGGCGGCGAAAAGGTCATGACCCAACAGGTATTCCCCACCAAAAGCAAAGGTCAGGTGCTGATCAGTGGAAAATAAATAGCGGTGATTCATTGCAGGAAATCAAGAATAAATAAAACGGAATGGGGTTAATTTGTAGATTTGTCCTGAACAAAATAGCCGCGATCAACCTCCGATTTCAAACCTAACTATATCAACCTGGCTCTTACGCATGAATAAATCGCTAAAAGTTTTTATCTGGTCTCTCTCCGCCGCGCTGGGTGGCTTCCTCTTCGGCTTTGACACGGCTGTTATATCAGGAGCCGAGCAAACCCTGCAGGTACTCTGGAACTCCAATGCCTTCGAGCACGGCCTGACGGTGTCCATCGCCCTGATCGGTACCGTCATTGGCGCACTTATCGGAGGCATACCCGCCGACAAGTATGGCCGCAAGAACAGCCTGTTCATTGTAGCGGTTCTCTACATAGTATCGGCCATCGGGTCGGCTCTGGCACCTGGTTGGTTTATTTTCCTGATTTTCCGGTTCATTGGTGGGGTAGGGGTAGGTATCTCGTCGGTGGTAGCACCCATGTATATATCCGAAATAGCCCCTCCTTCCCGTCGGGGTAGGTTGGTGGCCCTGTTCCAGTTCAATGTGGTACTGGGTATTCTGATCTCGTATTTGTCAAATTACGGCCTGGAAGGAATAGGGGAGAATGCCTGGCGGTGGATGTTGGGCGTAGAGGCTTTTCCGGCCATTCTCTTCATGGTATCTATATTCCTGATTCCCGAAAGCCCCCGTTGGTTGATATTGAAGCGGGGAAAAATTGAAGAAGCCCGCGCTATTCTGAGTACCAGTGATGCCGGAGAAGCCGATGCCGTGGTGAAGGCCATCATCGACAGCCACCATGAAACCACCACCACGGCCAGTTTTACGGATCTCTTCAAGCCTATCTACAAACGGCCGGTTATGCTAGCGGTGCTTTTTGCCCTTTTTAACCAGCTTTCGGGGATCAACGCTATCATTTACTACGCGCCGAGGGTATTCGAAATGGCCGGATTGGGCAAAGAATCGGCTTTATTGTCGTCCGCCGGTATCGGGTTAGTCAACCTGATCTCCACCCTGGTTGGGCTCACGCTCATCGACAAGTACGGCCGCAAGTACCTCATGAAAATCGGTTCGTTTGGCCTCATCGGTTCATTGGCCATTGTGTCCTACTACTTCTTTGCGGGGCTGGGCGGAATCCAGGTACCGGTGTTCCTGTTTGTGTATATCGCCTTCTTTGCCATGTCACAGGGGGCTGTCATCTGGGTGTTTATCTCTGAAATTTTCCCCAACGACATCCGGGCCTACGGACAAGCCCTGGGCAGTTTTACGCATTGGATCGCCGCGGCGGTGATCTCTTTTATTTTTCCCTTCATCGCCGAAACCTTCGGCGGGGGCCTGACTTTTGCCTTTTTTGCCGGTATGATGGTGCTGCAGCTGCTGTTTGTGTTGAGGATCATGCCCGAAACCAAGGGTACCTCTCTGGAAGCTATTGAAGAAAAAGTAGTGGCTGCTGCCGTTTAAATCAATAAAATCATGGAAACCAAAAAAGTAATCTGTTTTGGCGAGGTCCTGTGGGACATGCTTCCCTCGGGCAAAATGCCCGGCGGTGCTCCCATGAACGTAGCCTTTCACCTCAATAACTTCGGCCTGGACTCGGCCATCATCAGCCGCATCGGTACCGATGACCTGGGCGATGAGCTTCTGGACTTTATGCAGAGTGCCGGGCTGAACACGACCCTGGTGCAGCGGGGTACCAACCACCTCACAGGGGTAGTAAAGGTGAATATGGACGATAAAAATGAGATAACCTACAAAATCGTACAGCCCGTAGCCTGGGACTACATTCAGTTGGACGACAAGGCCGTAGAGGCGGTGGAACAGAGCGATTGTTTCGTATTTGGTTCGCTGGCGGCCCGTAATCCGGGTACCCGCGAAACTCTCTACGAACTCATCAAACAGGCTCCATTCAAGGTTTTTGATGTCAATCTGCGGGAACCCTACTATACCAAAGAGATTGTAGAGAACCTCCTCCACAAAACCGACATGGTAAAAATGAACGCCCACGAGCTGGCGATGATCACCGCTTGGCACGATACGTTGACGGATGAAAAAAATGCCATAAAGAATCTGTCTGAGCGGTTTGACGTGCCTACTGTCTGCGTCACCCGCGGGGGCAGCGGGGCCGTTTTGTTCAGGGAAGGGGAGTTTTTCGAAAGCAGAGGTTTTGAGGTACAGGTAAGCGATACCATTGGCAGCGGCGATTCGTTCCTGGCCGCGCTGATTAAAGGTATACTCGTGGGCGAACCCCCCGCCGAAAGCGTAGAAACAGCCTGCGCCGTGGGCGCGCTGGTGGCCACCCGCCGGGGCGCGACGCCCGTCATTTCCAAAGAAGAAATTGACGCGCTGCTCGCCTCCGCGATGCGGGTGAGGTAGCTATAATCAGAAAAATATATTCATTTGTTCGTTCGATACGGCTTGGGTAATTGACCTTCCAGGGCATTGTCTACAATGTCCTGGATTCTTTTTTGGATCGTCTCCGGGCGTTTGGCCAGGGCCAGCCATGACAGCAGATTCCGCTTGTTGGTGCGGCTTAAAGCTTCAAAATAGGCGTAGGCTTTGGGGTTCTGGTCAAAGGCCGCCCACAATTCCTCGGGTAAAGTCAGATTTTCGGCGTCGTCTAGGATGGTCCACGAGCCATTCTGCTTCGCCACTTCAATGCAGGCCATTCCGGCTTCGGTCATGAGGCCTTCTTCACTGAGCCGGGCTACTTTCGCTTTATTGACCCTCGACCACACGCTGGTAGGCTTTCGTCGGCAGAAGTACTGCTTGTAGCTGATCTCGTCAATGGGCCGGGCGGTACTGTCGATCCACCCAAAACATAGGGCCTCATCCACGGCCTCGTCGTACCGGATGGACGGAATCCCGCTTTTGACTTTGTGGTAGCCTAGCCACACTGACGTTTCTGTTTGGTGGTTTTCTTCGAGCCACTCCCGCCACTCCTGGCGGTTTTTTGGGAAGAGGATTGATAACATTGCTTTGAGGTTATTTTGCCGTTCAATTATGCGCCGGCTCCGCCAAATCAAAAAAGCTACCCCGGGAAGCATCCAGGGTAGAGGATACCAGTCGAAAGCTCTTGGCCGAAGCAGGAAGGTCAATAAACTTGTCGACGATGTTTCGGTTACGGTAGAGGACAAACGTATTCCTTACCTCCGGGTTTATTTTATTCAGATTCACCTCGCTTTCTGTATCCAATAGGGAAGGCACGTAGGTGAGCGCTATCGTTTTCAGGCCCAGTTCTTTTCCCACTTTTTCCAACTCGGCCTGCCGGGTGGCCCGGGAGTAGCCCGCTTCGTTGCCGTACACAAAGTACACTTTGAGGTATTGACTGCGTTGCACGCTTTCCTTTTCCAGAAAAGAGAGCCAGGATTTTATCTCGGTCCAGTCGGGATGATTGCCCACAAAGTATACCAGGCCGTGGTAGCGGCCGTACTTGCACACCGGGCAGGTTCGGGTACCCTTGTCCGGTCCCCAGGCGTGGTAGGGAATGAAGGAGGGGTTATCTTCCCCGATGTTGAGTCCCGATTGTTTTCCGGTATCCGCGATATTGGGGTAGTTTGGAATATTGAGCCCCAAAATGATGTTATGCTCAGCCACTTGCAGGTCACCTGAGAGCAGTACCCGCAGCACTCCGCTGCCGCCGCGATTTTCGAGGGCCTTCCGCTTTGCGCTGGTGAGGAGCCGGTCGTCGTCAAACACAAACTCGTCAATGTAGTACTCGTCGTCCAGGGCCGGTTCCTTAATGGAGGTATGGATATGGGCGGGCATGGTTTCGTTGGGGTAGGGGGCCGGCCGCACGGTATAGAGCGCGTATTTTCCGTCCTTGTCCG
>CATMVR010000494.1 GCA_950075905.1 uncultured Persicitalea sp.
TTGCCGGCCCAGGCGCTTGATCCGCTGACTTTAGGCGAAAATCTGATTCGCGTTTGGACCTTCGACAACAGCACAAAGAGTTGGGAGTTTTACGATCCCCGCCCCGCCTTCGCCGAAGCAGTAGTTGGAATCTGGATTGACCGTGTGGTTTTTGTTGATGGCGGCCAGGTCGCGGCGGCGGGCCCGGACGTCCTTGCCCCGCTCGAAAACGATGGGCTTGATGCCGGCTTCGATCAGACGCAGGGCGGCAAATAGACCGGCCGGTCCGCTACCGATGACAAGTGCCTGCGGGGCCTGGCTGACGTCTCGTTCGGGTTTTTGGTAGTCGATGATGGCAGTAGGATTTTCGTTTAGGAAAATATCCGCCTGCACGTTGACTTTCACCTGCCGGCCACGGGCGTCGATTGACTGCCGGGTTTTGCGGATGTGTACTTCCTGGGACTCGCGAATGTGCAGGTCGGATAGTACGTAGTCTCTGAATGCATTATCGTCCAGCGCGATTTCTGGGGCCAGAATAAACTGTTTTGTTACGGGCATGTTTTTAAGAAAGGGATTTATCCTTTAAGGCCACAAATTTACAAAAAAAACCTTTTACCGGGTATACCGTTGGGCCCACAGATCAGGACGAGCTGTAATGGAAGTCTGCCCCAGCGAATCCAGGGAGAAACAGCCTGAAACTTATCGGCATAGGCCATGTAGAGATTGGCCGGAAATACCGCGATCAGTAACAGGATGATGCCCCAGGCGGCCCAGGTACGCAGAGAGGGTACAAACAGCAGGGTACCCAGCAGGATTTCAATACCCCCGGAAAGCGCCACCAGAAACTGATGCGCGGGAAGGTAGGGGGGCATTATTTTCAGATAAAATTTTGGCGAAACAAAATGCAGCACGCCGGCCACGATGTAAACAATACCCATTAAATAGACGCCCATTGACATGCAGATCGGTGAGATTGGAATAAATTTTCGATAAGTTAGGACTTAATTTCGTTCACTTAGCATACGGAGTCCCACTTTCCCAAAACATACCTATTCTCTTACAAAATCTTTGGCATGACTGATTTTTTTAACATAGACGAGCTACTGACCGAGGAAAACCGGCTGATCCGGCAGACGGTGGCCGAGTTTACCAACAACGAGATCAAACCTATCATTGAGGAGTACGCCCAGAAGGCCGAATTTCCGGCTTATCTGGTCCGTCGCTTTGGGGAATTGGGCCTGTTGGGCACCACCCTGCCGGAGGCGTACGGCGGCGGCGGGGCCGATAGTATCAGCTACGGGTTGGTGTGTCAGGAGATCGAGCGGGGCGACTCGGGTATGCGGTCTACTATTTCGGTGCAAAGCTCGCTGGTGATGGGGCCGATTTACAGGTATGGCAGCGAGGAGCAGAAAAAAAAGTACCTGCCCCGACTCGCTTCGGGCGAACTTCTGGGCTGTTTTGGCCTGACCGAGCCCGATTATGGCTCCAATCCGGCGGGTATGAAGTCCCGCTTCACCGATGTGGGTGACCATTTTATTCTCAATGGGTCCAAAACCTGGATCTCCAACGCGCCGCTGGCCGATGTGGCCGTGGTATGGGCCCGAAACCCCGAGGGTAGGGTACAGGGGCTGATTCTGGAAAGAGGCATGGAGGGCTTTACCACCCCGGAAATAAAAAACAAGTGGTCGCTCCGCACCAGCGCCACCGGCGAGCTGGTGTTTGACCACGTGAAAGTACCCCGGCAAAATATCCTGCCCAAAGGCCTGGGGATCAGCGCGCCGCTGAGCTGCCTCGACAACGCCCGCTACGGCATAGCCTGGGGAGCCATCGGCGCGGCCATCGACTGCTACGAAACCGCCGTAAAGTATGCCGGGGAGCGCATTCAGTTTGACAAGCCCATCGGGGCGTTTCAGCTTACCCAGAAAAAACTTGCCGAAATGCTGACCGAAATCACTAAGGCCCAGCTGGTAGCCTGGCGGCTGGGGACGCTCAAAAATAGCGGCAAAGCCACCACGGCCCAGATTTCCCTGGCCAAAAGAAACAACGTTGCCATGGCACTGCAGGTAGCCCGCGAGTGCCGGCAGATCCTGGGCGGCATGGGCATCACGGGCGAGTACCCCATCATGCGCCACCTCATGAATCTGGAGTCAGTCATTACCTACGAAGGAACCCACGACATTCACCTCCTCATCCTGGGAGCCGAAATAACCGGCATCCCGGCGTTTAAGTAGGGGATATTGAGTCAACCTACCCCTCCCGTTCCAGCATCCTACTAATCGACTTTTTCAGCTCCTCATTCTTGTGCTTTCGCTGCAGCACAATGGGGGCCGCCATGCGCTCCTTGCAGTCAAAAAGCTGGCAGCGTTCGCAGGTTTCGTTTACATCGCGGTGGGTGAGGTTAGGGTCGTTTAGAAATGCAATGGTTTTTTGGGCCTCGTCATTCAGAAATATCCCCATCGACACGCTCACGCTCAGGTTTTGGGTGGTAGACATCAGCTTGCCAAAACTGATCATAAGGTACTCTTCCTGACTATCTACGTAGCGCGAAATCTGCCCCTTGCACAGGGTACCCTGGTAGGACTTGGCCTTGATCTGTTCGGCCAGATCCTGCAAAATCGTGAGCGATACCCACCGGCGGCAGTAGTACTCATCCTTGACGGTATGCGGAATGTGCTTGCGGGCAATGTGCATTTCTTTGGTGAGGTCAAACTGATTTTGCCCAGCAAAATTATTGAACCGCAGAAAGAACATCTGATTGATGCCAAAATGGCGGGGCAGGATGTTACTGATCCGGTAGCAAAAAGATTCGGGGGTAGTATTGAAATGCCTGATCATGTCCAGCAAGCGGTCGGGCTGCCAGGTTTTGAGCGCAAGAAACTCTTTGAGCTGGGGAATCAGTAGGTTGCGACGGATGATGATGGCGCTGGCGAAGTAGGAGGCTTTGAAGTTGTTGAGCAGCTGCTCAAAAGAATCAGCTTCGACCAGGGCGGTGGTGTAGAGGCGGTTTTTGAGTTTGAGGTACTGGTAGCCAATCTCCCGCCCGTACACAAAAGAGCGCTGGATATCGGAAAGTTGCGAGTTTATCAGAAGTTTATTTCCCTCTGCCCGCGGAATTAGCAACGAACGCACGGCTTTTAGCTCCGGGTTGGTGGCCTCGTTCATGATTTCGATGGAGTAGTGGTAGTCCTTACGGAGTACATCCGCCAGGTACTTCTCGTCCAGCACCTGGGTTTCGCCTACCGATTTTTCGCTCAGGTACTTCTCGGCGGCATTTTCTATTTCTTCAAAGTAGTTGTCGTGCATTTCCTGGTAGGTACGCAGGGCCGAAAAGTAAAACTGCTCCACCGACATGTTGTAGTTGCGGGCTATCTCGATGAGCGTACCGATAAAAGCGCTCACCTTGGTGGGGGCGTCAGAGAGCATTTCGAGGAGGTTGGACTGGTCGATGCCAAAAAGATCGAGGGGTAGCTCGGTGAGGATGTTGGAGCTGAGCAGCACCGAAATGGGCTCGAGACGCTTGCTGAGTTTCAGCGACACCAGGGTATCGTAGTCCACATTGAGGGCCGACGCCAGGGCCAGTATTTTGTCTGACTTGGGGTACTTCTTGCCTTTTTCTATCTCGTTGATGTACGAGATAGAAAGCCCCGATTTCTGCGATACCTCGCTGAGCGATAGTTTTTGATCCAGTCGGAGTTGTTTTAGCTTTAGTCCGAAAACCAGTTTAACATTATCGTTATTCAAAATCACCTAAGGTTGGTCAGTTGATGAGTAATAAAGGTATGAAATTTAATACGGTACTTTTTAATTTTCCGTTTGGGAGTACAAAAGTAGCTACAAGCTTTTCAGGAATAGTACATTTGCGGTATGAAGAATAAAGTACTTTCATTTCTAATTCTGCTCTCGGTTGTCTCGTGTGACTTTGGAATTTTCCCGGGCGCCAGCGATTCAGAGCACCTGACGCTCGGCAATCCTTCCCAGGCCAACCGCAACGACCCCAACAATTATTTGCTGATCAAAGACCAGTTTGTGGTCTCTTATAACCGTACCAAACTTATTCCCAACTGGGTGTCCTGGCACCTGGACGACGACTGGATACGGAGCAACGTAGAAAGAGAGGGGAGTTTTTTTATGGACGAGAAGCTGCCCAAAAAATGGAAGAAACCCCTGCCCAGCCAGTACCTGCGGTCGGGCTTTGACCGGGGCCACCTCTGCCCGGCGGGCGACCGTACCCGCTCGGTGGAAGATCAGGAAGCTACTTTCGTCATGACCAACATTATACCGCAGTCCCCGCTGCTCAACCGTGGCCTGTGGGTGGAAGTGGAAAAACAGTGCCGCGAACTGGTACGCAGTGGCAAGGAGCTGTACATCTACTCGGGTACCAACGGCCTGGGTGGGGTGGGTGAAAATGGCTACGCTGAGCTACTGATCGGTGGGGTGCCCATACCCGGCTACGTCTGGAAAGTAATCGTGGTGTTGCCGGAAGGCAAC
>CATMVR010000495.1 GCA_950075905.1 uncultured Persicitalea sp.
TGCACTTTGCCGCTATAAATAACGACAAAGTAAAGTTTGCAGCCGATATACTTAAACTATTCTTCATTTTCTGGCAAAGGATTTTTGTATAATAAAAACTATTTATTGAAATTTGTCCTCTCCTCTCGGCTCAAATTACAATAAAATATATGTTTGTTTACTTTTTGAGCTTGAAAAACAGTCAATTACCCTAGAATTCTTGTCCATTTTTGAACAGTAAGTCCGTTTTAACAACCAATCAATTTACCTATGATGAATTATTCCTACAAAGTTGATCGCAAGCGTGGTCGTGTGGGTGGTACCCGCCTCTGGCACACGATGCTTGCATTGCTATTCTCAGTAAGCACAGTGCTGGCGCAGGATATTTCGGTATCCGGCGTTGTGACTGATGCCCAGGGAGATGGCATCCCCGGCGTGGCAGTGACCGTAAAAGGTACTACGCGCGGAGCTAACACCGGTATTGACGGTAGCTATACCGTGCAGACTCCGGCCAATGGTACTCTCGTATTTAGTTTTGTGGGCTATGTAGCTCAGGAAATACCAGTAAACAACCGTACCTCTATCAATGTCAAGATGTCTGAGGACACCAAAGCACTCGAAGAGGTGGTAGTAGTAGGCTACGGTACCCAAAAACGTAAGGAGATTTCGGGTACGGTTTCCAGCATCAGCAACAAAGAATTCAACGCTGGTTTCAACGCCAACCCGTTGCAGGCAGTACAGGGCAAGGTAGCCGGTTTGGTGATCAGCCAGACGGGTAGTGACCCCAACTCTACGGCGGTGGTTCGTCTGCGGGGGGTAGGTTCGCTCTCAGCCGGATCTGATCCACTTTACGTAGTGGACGGCGTGCCCGGCGTACCCATTCAGAATATTGCTCCTAACGACATTGAGAGTATCGACGTACTCCGCGATGCTTCCTCAGCGGCCATCTACGGTTCGCGGGCAGCCAACGGGGTAATCATCATTACCACCAAGCGGGGTAAAAGCGGAAAAGCCACTATTGATTACAATGGTTTTATCGGCTTCGATCAGGTAGCAAAAGCACCTGCTTACATGAATGCGGACGAGTACCGCGCTGCGGCTCAGAAATTTGGTACTCCTCTGGGAGACCTGGATGAGGGCGCTGATACCGACTGGTTCGACGCCATTACCCGCACCGCGCCCGTGACCAATCATAATGTTGCCTTTGGGGGAGGTACCGAAAATTTTAGCTATAGGGCTTCTATTGGTTACCTTAATCAGGAGGGAGTGGTGCTGAAATCTAGCTATGAGCGTACAAGTGCTCGTATCAACCTGGATCAAACAGGTTTGAATGGAAAACTGAGAGTACAAACCAGCCTGTCAGCTATTTTGGGAAATCGTGACTACATTAATTATGATGCTTTTGCGTATTCCATTACTAATATGCCCACCGATCCTATCTATACGACAGACCCCGCCTTCCAGACTCCATCCATGTCAGGCTACTTCGAGCGTTTGGGAGCATTCTCTATTTTCAATCCTGTGGCCGTGATCAACGAGACAACCAATCAGGCAAAGTCAGTTGAGTACCTGGGTGCACTGAATGTGAAGTACGATATTTTCAAAGACTTGGTTTTTGGTGTGAATGGTGCATTAAAAGGCATGCAACAGCGTGGCTACTACTATCAATCTCGGGTGCCCAAGTCAGGTGTTGCAGCACAGGGACAGGCATCTCAGTCGATAGGACCCGCTTATGGCGGTCCCTCTGATGACAGGCTACTCGAGCTGACCTTGAACTACAACAAGACGGTCGGTGCTTTGAATCTAGGGGTTCTGGGTGGATATTCATACCAGGATGTTACGTTTGAAGGCTTCCAGGCTGCCAATCGAAACTTTATTTCCGACGATATCAGTTTCAACAATTTGGGCGCCGGAGCGGGTCTTTCATTAGGACAAGGCCTGAATGGTGCAGTTGGTTCGTATCGAAGCAACTACAAGCTGATTTCCTTCTTTGGTCGGGTAACGGCAGCACTGAGCGAAAAATACTTTCTAACTGCGAGTTTGCGTCGCGATGGTTCTACCAAGTTTGGAGCTAACAATAAGTGGGGTCTTTTCCCCGCTGCTTCCGTGGGCTGGACCCTCAGCAACGAGGAGTTTCTGAAAAGTGTATCTGCAATTGATAACCTGAAACTCCGTATTAACTACGGACAGACGGGTAACTCCGAAGGAATCAGACCCTATACTACCCTGGCTCTTCTGGGAGCAGGTCAATTGTACTACGATAACGGCAACTGGCTGCCCTCATATCGTCCGATTCAGAACCCGAACCCGGATCTGAAATGGGAAGTAAATGAAAACTATGGAGTTGGTGTTGACTTTTCACTATTCAACTACCGTCTGACTGGATCACTGGACTATTTTGTTCGGAACACGAGAGACCTTCTCTACGAGATAAACGCGCCTCTTTCCATTCGTCCAATTGTACCCACTATTCTGGCAAACGTAGGTTCTATGCGGAACTCAGGGGTAGAGCTAGCTCTAGACGGATTGATCATTGACAGAGGTGACTTCAAGTGGCAGGCTGTACTGGCCGGTGCAACCCTCAAAAACGAAGTAGTTGCCCTGTCAAAAGGAGAATTCATTGCTTCTGACGCTATTTTTATCTTTTCAGGTCTGGGTGCCGCTACCCGGGGTACTTCTGATGTACCCTTCTCCATCATCCGTCCGGGCTATCCCGTGGGTGCTTTGTGGGGAGCCAGGGTATTAGAGATTGACGACAACGGTATGTATGTCATCGAAGATATTAACGGCGATGGTAAGATTGACGAAAACGCTACCGATCGTACTTTTATTGGTAGTCCGCTTCCTAAGGTAACTGCCTCGTTGACCAATAACTTTACGTACAGAAACTTCCAGTTGAGCTTCCTGCTGAACGGTAACTTCGGAAACAAGATTTTCAACTCGGAGCGTCTGCAGTACGACCGTCAGGTAGGCCGGATTCCTGGTGAGAACACCCTGAAAAGCGCGGTTGATTCACCCATTCGTGACGAGCGGACGGGCTCTTTCGACTACTTTGTAGAAGATGGTAGCTTTGTACGTTTGGCCAACTTCCAGCTCGCTTACAACATCCCTGTGAAAGGCAATATACTGAGCCGGGCTCAGGTGTTTGTATCGGGCAACAACCTGTTTGTCCTGACCAAATTTCAGGGGGTAGATCCCGAGCTGAGCACGGGTAACGTCAACTCCGGTGTTTATACCAAGCAGCAGTTTCCAAGATCACGCGGATTTCAGCTGGGTGTAAACCTTTCATTCTGATGAAGAGTGTTTTGAGTCAGAAATATATTTGTTCCTGACTCAAAACAACTTCAATAAACATTCTGTTTTGACAATTAAATAGTAAAAAAATCATATTATTATGAAAAAATCATTAATCTACCTTACCCTGGCAGGGGCCTTTACACTGGCCTCCTGTACCAATCTGGAAGAGGATATATTTGGGGTGGTACCTCAGAAAGGCTTTGGAAACACCCCCGAGCAGTTGGCTGCACTATTGGGTCCTGCTTACTCCAACGTTCGGGCCTGCGCCTGGAACTGGCACAATCAGGAGGTAACTACCGACGTGATGATGGTACCTACCCGGGGCCGTGACTGGTATGACGGCGGAAACTGGCTAAACTACCACCGGCATACCTGGTCTAACTTGCTTTCACAAAACAACGATATGTGGGGCTGGATTTTTGAAGGTGGTATTAACACCGTAAATCAGCTCATCCCTCAGGTGGAAGGCAATACCAGTGCTATTGCTGAGTTGCGTGCTATTCGGGCCTACTACTATTTTCTGGCCCTGGACTGGTATGGCAACGTACCCATCCTGACCGAAACCCAGAACAACGTAACTACCCGGCCGCGCGCGGAGGTATACGCTTTCGTAGAAAAGGAACTAACGGAGATACTGCCAAACTTGACAGAAGACAAAGTGTACGGACGTATCAACCGTTGGGTAGCTCAGTCATTGCTGGCCAAGCTGTATCTGAATGCACAGGTTTACAAAGGTACTCCTGAGTACGACAAGGCAATAGCGGCCGCTGACGCGGTGATTGGCTCCGGCAAATATTCGCTGGAATCCAACTTCTTTTCCAATTTTGCCGTAGCTAACCAAAGCTCTAACGAAAATATCTGGGCCATTCCCTTCGACAAAAACCTGGCGGGAGAAATGACGATTCAGATGCGTACCCTGCACTACCAAAACCAGCTGACGTATGGTTTGGCCGCGCAGCCCTGGAATGGTTTCTGCTCTTTGGCTGATTTCTACAATACTTTTGACAACAGCGACCTCCGGAAGCAGATGTTTATCGTAGGTGTGCAGCGCTCGGCCTCGGGTGCCATCCTGAAAGATGACAATGGCAACGACCTGGTGTTTACCATCAACGTACCTGACGACGAAATGACGGCCGCCGAGCCTACTTTCCAGGGTGCTGGTGCGCGTTTGGGTAAGTATGAGATTCA
>CATMVR010000496.1 GCA_950075905.1 uncultured Persicitalea sp.
GATAAAACCGATGAGGACTCCATCCGGTACCCGATTATCCATCTGAAAGGAGAAGACATTGAGCTGGCCATGACCCACGGCAACCAATACGGAGAAGAGTACTACTCTTTCGTAAATGGGCAATACACTACGCAGGGTGGGACCCATTTGGCGGCTTTCCGAGAGTCGGTGGTAAAAGCCATGCGCGAGCATTTTGGCAAAGACTATGCTCCCGAGGATGTACGGAGCTCCATCGTAGCGGCTATTGCCATTCGGGTGCAGGAGCCAATTTTTGAATCGCAGACTAAAACAAAGCTTGGCTCCAATACCCTTTCTCCCGATCCGAATAGCCAAACGGTGCGTTCGTTTATCAATGATTTTATTAAAGAGCGCCTCGATAATTATCTGCACATGCACCCCGAATCCAGGGATGCCATCAAGAAGCGGATTGAGCAGTCGGAGCGCGAGCGTAAGGAGCTGGCCGGAATCAAAAAGCTGGCCAACGACCGGGCTAAAAAGGCCAACCTGCACAACAAAAAATTGCGGGACTGCCGTCTGCACCTAACGGACGCCAAACTGGAAGAACGGTTCAATACTACGCTGTTCATTACGGAAGGAGACTCAGCCAGTGGCTCGATCACCAAGTCACGAAACGTACAAACCCAGGCGGTATTTAGCCTACGCGGAAAACCACTCAACTGCTTTGGTCTTACGAAGAAGGTTGTCTATGAAAACGAGGAGTTTAACTTACTTCAGCACGCATTGGATATTGAAAATGGCATCGAGAATCTGCGTTTCAACCGTATTGTGATTGCCACCGATGCGGACGTTGACGGAATGCACATCCGGCTGCTGATTCTAACTTTTTTCCTGCAATTTTTCCCTGATCTGGTCAGAAATGGGCATCTTTACATTTTGGAAACCCCGCTGTTTCGGGTGCGGAATAAAAAAGAAACCGTATACTGCTACTCCGAAGAAGAAAAGCAACAAGCTATCGCCCGTTTGGGTAGCAAGCCCGAAATTACCCGATTTAAGGGACTGGGGGAGATTTCGCCGGAGGAGTTTGGAACATTTATCGGCGAGGACATGCACCTGGAACCCATCATTCTGCAAAAGGAAACTTCGATCCAGAAGCTGCTGGGGTACTTCATGGGTAAAAATACGCCAGACAGGCAGAAGTTTATCATCGATAACCTGAAGATCGAAAAGAACATTGAAGAAATTTTGTCAGTAGCCTGACCGTACCCCAATTTTTAATACCTTCCTGACTAAACGTGGATTTATTAGATTTAAGAAATAAAATAGACAATCTCGACGATCAGCTGCTGCAACTGCTCAACGAGCGGATGCAGTACGTCAAGGCCGTTGGTGAACTCAAACGGTCGCAGAAAACGATCATCTACCGCCCCGAGCGGGAAAAACAGATCCTCGACCGGCTTAACAAACAGAATGATGGTCTGCTTACGCCCTCAGCTATTGAGGCCATCTTTCTGGAAATATTTGCGGTATCCCGCAATCTGGAACTACCCGAGCGGATTGCCTACCTGGGGCCCGAAGGAAGTTTTACGCACCAGGCCGCCGAAAGTCGTTTTGGCGGGATGAGCGAGTACCTCGTACTGCCTACTATTCATTCCATTTTTGAAAGCGTGGAGACGGGCCGGGCCCGGTTTGGGGTGGTACCCATCGAAAACAACCAGGAGGGGGTAGTGGGCGAAACAGTAGACCTGCTCCGGGAGAAAGAGCTGCACATTGCGGCAGAAGTCTATTTGTCCATTCACTTTGCGTTTGCTTCCCAGTCAGATTCTCTGACTCAGATACGCCGGATATACTCCAAAGACATTGCTTTCCGGCAGTGTAGCAAGTTTTTGCGGGAGTACTTCGAGGATCAGGGGGTAGAGATGATTCCGGTAGAATCTACCTCCAAAGCGGCCAAACTGGCTTTTTCCGAGCCAGATTCCGCGGCAATCTGCTCCCACATTGCCGCGCGGCAGTACTGGGTACCGGTCCTTTTTGATAACATCGGAAACAGCGACCAAAACCGGACCCGGTTTCTGATTATTTCCAAGAACTTTACGAATCAAAAAAGCCAGCACGATAAAACGACGGTGATCGCCAATCTGCCCAATACCAACCGGCCGGGAGTACTGTTTGATTTTTTGAAAGATTTTTATGATCGCGACATTAACCTGACCAAGATCGAAAGCCGGCCACTGCGGCAGGGTTCATCGTTTCGATACTGGTTTTTGATCGAGTTTGAGGGTCACTACGAAGATGCACTAGTGAAAGAGATTCTCGGGAAGTACGGCTCGCATCTGAAAGTATTGGGCAGCTACGTGCGAACTGCCTAGTGGCCAATCCGGGAGCTGTTAGAGGGTACTTAAATACTTTGTAGCTACGGTTTTGTCTTCTTTGATCTGGGCAACCAGGGCGTCGAGCGATTCGAATTTCTTTTCAGGCCGGATAAATTTATGGAGAAGGATCTGTAATCTTTCTCCATAAATATCCTGGTCAAAATCAAAGAGATGTACCTCTATGGTCCGGTGGGTGCCGTCGATAGTAGGCCTGATACCAATATTGAGGATGCCGCCGAGTAACTGGCCTCGGTGCCTCACATTTACAGCGTAGACGCCATTTGCCGGTACCAGCTTGTAATTTTCTTTTACTTCCAGGTTGGCTGTGGGAAAACCCAGGGTTCGGCCAATCTGCTTTCCTTTCACAACTACCCCCGAGATGGGGTAGGGGCGGCCAAGTAGACCGTTAGCCACTTCTATATCGCCCAGTTGCAAAGCGTTCCGGATTCGGGTAGAGCTGATGGCCAGCTCGTCGATGTCCTGCCGGGGGATTTCCTCTACTTCAAAACCAAATGAAGGAGCCTTTTTTTGTAAAAAGTCAAAACTCCCTTCCCGATTCCGCCCAAAACGATGATCGTATCCTATTACAAATTTTTTAGTGCCGATACGGTCCACAAGTACCTGTTGAATAAATTCGGTAGGCGTAAGCTCCGAAAAGGCTCTAGTAAAGGGAGTAATGATCAGATGCTGAATGCCAAGAGCTTCGAATAGTTCAATTTTTTCTTCGATTGTAGATAAGAGCTGTAGATCCTGGCTGTCGTCAGATACGATCATCCGGGGGTGAGGCCAGTAGGTAAGCACCACGGTTTCGCCCTGCTGCTGGATATTGATCTCCTTCAGCCTGCTCAGTATTTTCTGATGCCCCTTGTGCACGCCGTCGAAAGTGCCGCTGGTAACGACCGCCTTGGGCAATTTATCGAAAGTATCAAGAGAATGATATACTTTCATAGCTCATTGTTAAGATTCAACTCCGTTCTTTTTTTTAGGATGAAAGCTTCCAGTTGAAAGGAGCTGTCGACATGAAAATCGCCGATCCGGGTGCGTCGGAGCGAAGAAAGGTAAGCGCCGCTTTGCAGTAGCACACCAAAATCCCGCACCAGACTCCGGATGTACGTACCTTTAGTGCAGATAATCCGGAAGTGGATTTCCGGAAAATTTGCGGCATCTACCTCAAAGAGTGTCACCGTAACTTCCCGGGGTTTTATTTCGACGGTTTCGCCCCGGCGGGCTTTTTTGTAGAGTCGTTCGCCGTCCATCCGTACGGCCGAGTAGATGGGGGGAAGCTGTTGTAGCGTACCGGTAAGCTGAGTTGCGGCCTGCTGCAGGAGCTGTTCGGTTATGTGGTCGGTAGGGTAATCCCCGTCAAATTCGGTTTCCAGGTCCACCGAGGGAGTAGTTTTGCCCAGTACCAGGGTACCTTCGTACTCTTTTTCCTGTGCCTGGTAGCTATCTATCTGTTTGGTTTTTTTTCCGGTGCACAGAATCAACAGCCCTGTAGCCAGCGGGTCCAGCGTACCGGCATGGCCAATTTTCTTGAACTTACAGGCCCATTTTAGCTTTTTTACCACATCAAAAGAAGTCCAGGTCAGAGGCTTGTCAATAAGAATCAACTCCCCTTCCTCCGGGCTTTCTGCATTACTCTGATTTTCCTTCATGCCTACACTACGTCAAGCTTGTACCCCATGGCTAGAAGTATCAGCAGGAAAAGACCGAGTGCTATCCGATAATATCCAAACAATTTGAAGCCGTACTTCGTGAGGAAGTTGATAAAAAATTTTATGGCCATCATAGCCACTATAAACGCTACTAGATTTCCCAGCAGCAATATCTTAATGTCGCTAGCCTGTATGCTTTCGTACGTTTTCAGAAACTTGTAGCCCGCGGCGGCGGCCATGGTAGGTACCGCCAGAAAAAACGAGAATTCTGCCGACTGCTTGCGGGTAAGCCCCTGAAACATACCGCCAATGATGGTAGCCGCAGAACGGGACACGCCCGGTATCATGGCAATGCATTGGTAAAAACCGATTTTCAGCGCTTCGGGGTAGGTTACGTCCCGGTCTTTAGGGTATTCGTTCACGATGCGATCGATAAAAACGAGCACGATTCCTCCTAATAGCAATGAAATGGCCAC
>CATMVR010000497.1 GCA_950075905.1 uncultured Persicitalea sp.
TATCACTTTTGATGAGAAAATACCCAAATGGAATTACCTAATCAAGAGCCGAGAGTGACCATCTTATTTTTTAATCAGTACTAAAAAACAAGTCTTGGTACTTTGATCGGTAATCTACTTTGGTATAAATTATCCGGTTCTAGTATCAGATAGATTTAGACGAGTAGATATAGATTATTTGGTATCACTACCTATGAATGATACCATTTTACCTATACGGGCGGGACGCCCGTACCACATCTACTCGAAACGCAGGTGCTTCACTGATGCGCCGGAATCGGCTAGTTCGGTTAGGGCGTCGATACCGATGAGGAGGTGCTTTTCCACAAACATGGACGTTACCTTCTTGTCACTCTCTTCGGTCTTTACCCCCTCTGGTACCATGGGGTTATCCGACACCAGCAATAGAGCTCCGTGCGGAATGGAATTGGCAAAGCCGACGATAAAGATCGTGGCAGTTTCCATATCGATAGCCATAGCCCTGATCTCCCGCAGGTATTCCTTAAAATCCTCGTCGTGCTCCCAGATGCGGCGGTTAGTGGTATACACCGTGCCGGTCCAGTAGTCCATTTCGTGCTTGGCAATGCTGGAAGAAACCGTACGCTGCAAACGGAACGACGGCAGGGCAGGTATCTCGGAGGGCATGTAGTCGTTGCTGGTACCCTCGCCCCGAATGGCAGCAATGGGCAGGATCAGATCGCCCACCTGGGTTTTTTTTAGACCACCGCATTTGCCTAAAAACAGCACCGCTTTGGGCGAAATGGCCGAAAGAATATCCATCACCGTAGCAGCCATGGCGCTGCCCATACCGAAGTTAATGATGGTAATATTATTGGCCGTAGCCGTTTGCATGGCCCTGCCTACCCCTTTGACTTCCACGCCAAATCTTTCGCCAAACATCGTTACGTAGTTCATGAAGTTGGTCAGCAGTATGTACTCGCCAAACTCTTCGATGGGCGTACCCGTATAGCGAGGTAGCCAGTTTTTAACAATTTCTTCCTTCGTAGTCATAGAGATTATTCAGGGGAAGTTTAGTAGTTTCGAATATGGAATCTTTGAATTTACCCCCCTTTGACCACAAAGTTAAAGAGCTAAACGGGAAACCGCATATTTACGACCTCATTCGTAGAAAATACATCTTGCTTACCCCCGAAGAGTGGGTACGGCAGCATTTTGTGCACTTGCTTATAAACCACTACCAGTACCCAAAAGCTCTTTTTGCCGTAGAAACGGGGCTTTACTACAACAAACTCGCCAAGCGTTCTGACATCATGGTGCTTAGAACCGACGGCAAACCTCATTTGCTGGTAGAGTGCAAATCGCCCGATGTACGAATCTCCGCGCAGACATTTGCCCAGATAGCCCGCTACAACTTTACCATTCGTCCATCTTTTCTGGCCATTACCAATGGTCTCGCCCATTACTGCTTTTCGGTGCAGGATGGGCAGATTACGTACCTGGATGATTTTCCGGGATTTGAGAGAAACTAAAAAAAGCCCGCCCACAAAAGTGGAGCGGGCCGGCATTTTCAGACAGGGGGGGTACTATTTCTTAGCTACCAGATTTACGTCGATGGTAAAGTCGTCGTACACCATTTTGTCGCCCAAGGTAGCCGCGTCAAAAAACGACTTTGAACGGAACTGCATATCATACTTGGAGCGATCTACCACGATGGTACCTTTCACCGAAGCGCCGTTGCTGGCGGGCGTTACAGTCACAGGGAAGGTCACGGGTTTGGTAATGCCTTTAATGGTCAGGTTGCCGGTTACGTCGTAGGTATTGGCTGTTTTGGGAGTAGCTTTGGTAACTACAAACGAAGCGGTAGGGTGCTTTTCGACGGCAAAAAAGTCGTCAGATTTCAGGTGGCCTACTAGTTTTCCATTGTATTCTTTGTCGGTCAGGTCCTGCACCACGATGGTATTCATGTCGGCTACGAAAGATCCACCAGTCAGTTTTGCTCCATCAAGGGTAAAAGATCCTTCTTTCAGGTTGATGGTACCATAATGCTCACCGGTAACTTTCTTACCGTTCCACTTCAACTCACTTTTGGAGGCATCTACTTTGTAGGTAGTTGCTTTTTTGCCACCTTCGGCCACAGCTACGTTTGCCACAAAAAGGACCGCTGCAAGAAATCCGGCGCATTGTTTCATTAATTTCATAATCGACTGTAATTGATTGGGTTAGATATTATTTTGAATTAAAAATTGTGTGTATACTATGTTATTATTGCGAAACGCGCAGCTTATCCAGAAGCTTACTCAAGAGTTCGGCTTCCTCGGGGGAAAGGCTGTGCATGTTTTCCTCCCACTTATCCATGATGGGGTCCATATTTTTTAATAGTTCAAGCCCTTTCTGGGTTATCACTACATCTACCGCACGACGATCAGAAGGACACACTTTCCGGATCAGCAGTTCTTTTGACAGGAGTTTGTCCACCAACCGCGAGGTATTGGAAGTTTTGTCCAGCATTCGCTCCGTTATCTCGTTGACTTTCATGGGTGTTGACCCTTGTCCACGCAGTATTCGCAGTACGTTAAACTGTTGAGGGGTCAGATCAAACTCCCGCAGAAATTCGAGCTGCTGGTACAACATCCAGTTGGTAGTGTATATGAGGTTTACAGCCAGCCGCTGGTACGGGCTCTTAAACTTCTTTTGCTTTATATCGGTTTCTATTGACATATTTAAAATTGACTCCACAAAAATAATGTATATACATTTAATGTACAAACATATAATGCATTTTTTTTAGGATTAGTTCCCGGCCCCGCCTTCTATCCTGTCAGGCTTTCCCGAACTTTGCGCCTTTTCACAACCATAAATTCCTACAATGAATATAGTGCTTTCCAAACCGCTGCTGCTTGCCTCCAACTCACCCCGCCGTCGTCAGTTACTAAAAGAATGCGGCTTTTCGTTTGAAGTTGCCGTACGCCCCACCGACGAAACCTACCCCGACGATATGCCCCCAGACGACGTACCGGCCTACCTCGCCCGGCAAAAGGCCGAGCAATTCTTACCCAACCCCGGCGAACGTCTTATTCTCTGCGCCGATACCATTGTGGTAAAGGACGCCCAGATCCTCAACAAGCCGGCTAATCCCGAAGAAGCCCGGCAAATGCTTCTGATGCTGTCAGGATCTACCCATCAGGTCATCACCGGTATTTGCCTGCTAGACAATAGCAAATTTCGTACCGAAACCGACACCGCTCTCGTGACGTTTTGCACACTTACTGAGCGCGAAATCGAGACCTACATCCAATCTGAAAGCCCCTTTGACAAAGCCGGTGCCTACGGCATCCAGGACTGGATCGGCATGGTAGGCATTGAGCGCATTGAGGGCTCTTTTTATACCATCATGGGGCTGCCTACCCACCGGGTATACCAGCTACTCTCTCCCTATTTTTTGAACTAAACACTCCGAGGTACCCAACTGTTTTTATGTACTCTGACCTACCCGAAACACCCTACCCACTGCCGCGGGTCTGCTACGAAATCTTCGTTCGCTCGTTCTGCGACTCCAACGGCGATGGCATCGGCGACTTGAACGGCATCCGCTCCAAACTCGACTATTTGCAGGACCTGGGCGTGGAAGCCCTCTGGCTGACGCCCATTCAGCCTTCTACTACCTACCATAAATACGACGTGCTGGACTACTACGGCATCGACCCTGAGTATGGTACCCTGGAAGATTTCAGGGCGCTGCTCCACGATGTACACCGCCGCGGTATGAAGCTCTACATGGATCTGGTCATTAACCATACCAGCGTGGACCACCCCTGGTTTCAGGAGGCCCGAAAAAGCCCAAATAGCCCCTACCGGGATTTTTACTGGTGGATGACGCCAGACAAAATCGAAGCGCTGGGCGTGGAAACCCGGGAGGAAACCGCCGATGCCCACGAGATATTTCCCTGGCACGACGTGCCCGCCAACCAGGAAAAGTACTACGCCATGTTCTGGAAAGGCATGCCCGACCTGAACTATGACTCAGCGGCCCTGCGGGAGGAGATATACAAGATTGTACGGTACTGGCTTAAAGACATTGGCGTGGACGGCTTCCGGCTCGACGCCGCCCGGCATATCTACCCCTACTGGGGGAAGGAGAAAAACCCCGCGTTTTGGGAAGAGTTCGGAAAGGTAGTGCGCGAGGCGAGGCCCGATGGCTATACCGTGGGCGAGGTGTGGGCCAAAGCCGAAGAGGTAGCCCCCTACTTCCAGGGACTAACCGCCAATTTCCATTTTGATCTTTCCTTCGCCCTGCAAAAAATCATTTTCAAGGAGCGCGACGAAGGACTGGTACCTATGCTGAAACACAACTACCGCGTGTTTGGTACGCACACCGCTGGCTTTGTGGATGCCACCATGCTCAGCAACCACGATCAGATCAGGATTGGCAGCATGGCTGGTGGTAGCATCGCCAAAATGAAACTGGCCGCTGCCCTGATTCTTACCCTGCCCGGACAGCCC
>CATMVR010000498.1 GCA_950075905.1 uncultured Persicitalea sp.
CGACCTGTCGGGTCTGGGTGCCGCCCTCAACGGGGGCCGCTGGAACCGCAAAGGTACGCCGGTACTCTACACCGGCGAGAGCCGCGAAATTGCCCTGCTCGAAACTGTAGTACATACCCCTCCCCTACTGGTACCGGCGCTGGATTTGCTGGTGCTGGACATTCCTGACGATTCCATTTCAGAATTCAACATAGCCGACCTCCCTCCCAACTGGATAGAGTACCCCGCCCCCGCCATCCTGGCCGAGCTGGGCGAAGCCTGGTTGCAGGAAGGACGCACCATCGCCCTGAAAGTACCCAGCTGCATCGTAGATAGTGCCCATAACTACCTGCTAAACCCCCGGCACCCGGAGTACCAACGGGTACAGTTGGTGGAGCATTCCCCTTTTCGACTCGATAAACGGCTTTTGAAGTAGGAACAGTAAGTTTATTTATAATTCTAATCTCAAAGGCGCATTGTACTTATTTTATTTAACCACAGAGTAGCATAGCGTTAGGCACTGAGTTTCACAGAGAAGTAGGACAAACTCTTTTTAACTCTGTGCTTAAACTCTTCAAAACTCTGTGGTAAAAAAAAACTCACCGCTCAGGTTCCTCATTCTCCCAACACCTGCTGCACCGAAATTTTGATGTTTTTGGAAATGGTTTCCGTGGGTAAATCATTGGCGTCATTGCCAAAAGGGTCCTCAATTTCTTCGGCGATCACTTCGAGGCTACCCAGAATATAAAACACAAAAATCACGAAGGGAATAACCAAATAGTGCAGGCTAAAAATGTAGCCCAGGGGCATTGAGACACAGTAAGTAAAAATAAACTTTTTAAGAAAAGAGCTGTACGAAAAGGGTATGGGGGTATTCCTGATGCGCTCGCAGGCCCCGCAAATATTCATAAAGGCATCCAGTTCGTAGTTGATCGCCAGCAGGTGTTCAGGCAGTAGCACTCCTTTTTTTTGAAGTGCTAGCGCCCGGTTGAACATGAGCGAGGAAATTTGCAGCGGAACATGGCCAGACAAATCGAGCTGATCGCGCTGGAAAACTGCATTTTCCTCAATTTCTGCCGGCCGATACGACTTGCGCAGGTGGTTTTTGAGCGCAAAAGCAAAGTTTGGAATCATCACCTTAAAGAACGCCCGATCCGGGGCGTGCGCCTCGCCAGCCAGAAAGGCGTTCATTTTCAGGGCCAGATTCCGGCTGATATTCACCAGGGTACCCCACTGCTTGCGGCCTTCCCACCAGCGGTCGTAGGCGGTGTTGGTGCGAAATACGAGCAGCAACGAAATCACAAAGCCCAGCAACGAGTGTATGAGCGAGATGTTTTTCAAATCGGTATCCTGACCAATTTTCCAATAGTCGATGAACAGATAAGCGAGCAGCGTGGTGTAAATTCCAATCGCTATCAGGAGCGGCCCGAGTTTGCGGACGGTATCCGCCTTGGGAAAAAAGAAAATGTAGCGAAGCCACTCCTTGGGGTTATAGTCGATCATGTCAAAAATCTTATTTGGGGGAAAGAACTTGCCAGATTACCCCAAATTAACGTAGCATTCCACATAGTACCAAAGCTTAGCTGCACCAAACAAACCCTCCTAACCGCAAAAAGCCGTCAAAGCAAGGAGGAATTTGTTTTATTGTGCTTTTGATAACTGTTTTCTGGAAACCAAAAAGAGATGAAAATAGAAGCCAGCACGCCCGAAGATTACATTAATCAGCTATCTGACGAAAGAAAAGAAGCACTGCAAAAGCTCCGCGAAGTTATTATGGAAAACCTGCCGCCGGGCTTCATTGAAACCATGAGCTACGGAATGATTGGCTATGTAGTGCCCCACGTGGTCTATCCGGCGGGCTACCACGTTGACCCCAGCCTGCCGCTACCGTTCATGAGCATCGCTTCCCAGAAAAACAATCTGGCCCTCTACCACATGGGACTATACGCAGATGCCGCTTTGTACCAATGGTTTACCGAACAATACCCCCTACATAGCAAAACCAGACTGGACATGGGCAAAAGCTGCATCCGGTTCAAAAAGCCTGAGGAGATTCCCTACGAGCTTATTGGACAGCTGGCCGGGAAGATGACCGCCGAACAATGGATATCCCTCTACGAGCAAAGTAGAACGAAGTAGCCTGCCTGTATAAGAAATAGTGATACTGACCGCCCCGGGTTTTGGGGCGGCTATATATCCCAAAGTAATCCTCCCGGCCGTCAGGGACAGGGCTCCGCCAGAAATTCATCAAGCGCCTGCTTCTGAGCTGCCGGATAGAAGGTAGAACAGCTTCTGAAAAAATCCCGAAGGGAATTTTTGTAGGCCTCGCAGTTGGCTTTGGTTTGATTGGAAGCGTAGGTACTGGCTGCTTCAGATACCTTGGTAGCGTTGTTGGCGCAATTTTGCGGACTAGGTGACGTATCCTTTTTGCTACAATTGAAGAGCAATGCCATACAGACGTAAGCTGACAGCAAAATCGTTGATTTTAGGGCTTTTTTCATGACATCAGGTAGTTGATCCTATCCTAAAACTACCTCAATACCAGGCAATATTCAATCCCATTTCCTTTCTACTTATTAAATGGTACTGCTTATTGAGTAAGCGGATCCCAACCGGACAGAATTCTGCCGAATGTAGAAATATTTACCCTCTTTTTTGGAGGCTTTTGCATAAAGAGATTTTCACTAAAACATAATATAGCTCATTTTCAAACACTTACAGAATACTCCTCTATTCTCCTAAGTATTGGTACAAAATTGCATAGGGTGATAGTATCATTCATTGGATATGAATGGTAAGTATCATTTAACTACATTATAGTATGAAAAAGTTAGTTTTATCCATGGCCCTCGTGCTGGGTATGATGGCACAAGGTTTTGCGCAGGAAAATGTATCGATCGGCCCAATGGCAGGGCTTTCTGTGGCTAATTTTAGGGGGGATATTTCCAACAACGACTGGAAAACCGGCGCTACCATCGGTGGTTTTTTCAATTACAGCGCCGAGAGCGGTTTTGGGTTTAGCGGTCAGCTTCTTTTCACACAGTTGGGTGCTCAGGTCAGTAACAAAACCAACGAAGTAAATCTGAACTACATTCAGGTACCGTTGCTGCTGACTTATTTTCTGGGTCGCCGGGGTGAGGCGTTCCGTCCCAAATTGTTTATCGGTCCCAATGTTGGCTTTTTATTAAATGCCCGGGACAAAAACGGCGTAGACATCAGCGGTGACGACAATAATCCTACGTATACTACCCTAGACCTGGGTGCTACGGCTGGTATTGGATTTAACTACCGCATCGACCCGAAAGTATGGTTGAATTTTGACGTAAGGTACGGGCTTGGGCTCGTAGACATTGCCCGCAATAACAACACCAATCTCTACAATCAGAATGTGGGGATTAACGTCGGAGTGAGCTTCCCGTTAGGAACCTATAATCCGAGAACCGGTAACCTCAACACCCGCTAAGCAGTAGGTTTTGTGATATACCATGTAATCAAAGGGCTTCTGACGAAGCCCTTTTTTATTTGGCTCATAACACAGTTGCTCCACCAAAGTATAGATGTTAGTGATTAAATTTACAGATTAATCGATAAATACTATATTCAGTGAATATCCAGCAATTAGAATACATCGTAGCTGTAGATCAGTACCGTCATTTTGTGCAGGCTGCGGAGCATTGCCACGTTACTCAGCCTACGCTATCTATGATGATCAGAAAGCTGGAAGACGAGCTGCGCGTCAAAATTTTTGATCGTACCAAGCAGCCCATTGTCCCTACCGAAATCGGGATCAGTATTCTGGCGCAGGCCAGGGTTATTCTGCGCGAGGCTAGTCAACTTACTGAACTGGCTCAGCAATACAATGGGGTCATGGGAGGCGAGCTGCACATCGGCATTATTCCAACGGTAGCCCCCTACCTGCTGCCGCAGTTTATCCAGAGCTTTATGGATACGTACCCGGCTATTCACCTGCGCATTACTGAGATGATCACCGAAAAGGTAATCCAGGAACTCAAACGCGGTACCATCGACGCCGGCATCATTGCCACTCTGACCGACGACGCTACCATTCAGAACCGGCCGTTGTACCGCGAAAAGCTGTACGTGTATGCCTCGACCAGGGTAAAGGTGTATGAGAAAAAATATATTTTGCCCGAAGACATCGACCCCAACGAGCTATGGCTACTGGAAGAGGGGCACTGCTTCCGGACGCAGATTCAGAAACTGTGCGAGCTGAGCCGGTCGGGCCAAACGGGAAACAGCCTGAGCTACCGCGCCGGCAACATTGAGACGTTGATCAGGATGGTAGACCATAGCGGCGGCCTGACCATTATCCCCGAATTGACCCTGCAGGATTTGTCGCCCGCCCGATTGGATCAGGTTCGGGAATTTAAAGCACCCGCCCCGGTGCGGGAAGTATCGCTGATCCATTCGCGGGAGTTTGTCAAAACCCGGCTCGTGGAGATACTGGAAAAAG
>CATMVR010000499.1 GCA_950075905.1 uncultured Persicitalea sp.
ACGTGCAGGGGGAAAGTCAGCAAAAGTTGGACGTGGTGGCTAATATCCGGTTCTGTCGCGCATTGAAAAATGGCGGCGAAGCGTGTGCCATCGCCTCGGAGGAAGAGGAGGACATTATTCACACCGGCAACAATGCCGGCAAATACGTAGTGGCGATGGATCCCCTCGATGGTTCGTCCAACATCGATGTGAACGTCTCCATTGGTACCATCTTTTCAATATACCGGCGCATCACCCCGATTGGCACCGAGGCGACCATTGAGGATTTCATGCAGGGCGGTCGCAAGCAGGTCGCCGCGGGCTATATCCTTTATGGTTCCTCCACGATCCTGGTGTATACCACCGGCCACAGTGTCAATGGCTTTACCTACGATGCCTCCCTGGGTGAATTCATCCTGTCGCATCCCGACATGCGCAGCCCGCTGGATGGCCAGATTTACTCCTGCAATGATTGCTACCTCGAAGAGTACGAAACCGGAATTCAGGAATATCTGAAAGAATGCCGGAATAAAAAGTGCAGTGCCCGCTACATCGGTTCCCTGGTCGGCGACTTTCACCGCAACCTGATCAAAGGAGGTATCTACCTGTACCCGGCTACGGAGAAGAATCCCGAGGGCAAGCTCCGGCTGCTGTACGAGGCCTTCCCGCTGGCGTTTATTGCCGAAAAGGCGGGCTGTCTGGCGGTTTCTCCCCATCACCCCATCCTCGACATACCCCCGGTGAGTCTGCATCAGCGCATACCCCTGTTTATTGGCGCACCGACGATGGTCGAGGAACTGGTTCGTATGAATTCGCCACAACCGGTACTTCAATAACTACCTCCCATTTTTTCAGCGACTGGCTCCGACTCTATAACCGACGGATGCCCCTGGACATTGAAATGAATAGTAAACCTTAAAAACAAAAGCAATGAAAGCAATAATCAGATTAATCGCTATCTCAGTAACACTACTGTCGTCCGTGCCAGGTGTTGCTCAGGAAATTCAGATGGAAAACCTTTCCATGAAGGTTTCTCCAAATACAAACGAGTACAGTAAAACGATCCTTGAAAACGAAATTGGGGGAATTGAAGTCACCCAAATCTCAATCACGGGCAATGCTGTAAAGAAAGAAACTCAGGACGACGACTACCGGAATATCTATCTTTTCGTAAAGGGAAATGGAAAAGTAAAAGCCAATAAAGAGGTATTCGATATTGTTCCGGAAACCGTTCTGGTGCAGAATGCGATCCGAAACCTGACCATTCAGGCCGAGAAAAACGACACGCTCCATTTCCTGAAAATTTCGAGTAAGTTGACGGAGCAGGATAAGCTGGACCTGAAAACGTTTCCGAAGGAAAATACGGAGAAAATATATTTCAAGAAATTCACGGATTGCGAAGCCTATACGGAACCCATTAAGAGCCCCAAAACGGTGAGCAGAACGATTTTTCCTAATAAATACGTACCTCGGATTGCCATGGGAACGGTACAGGCAAGCGGCCCCGACAAAGTGGATCCGCACGAACACGCCATGCTGGAGCAACTGTTCCTGGGTTTGGCCGGTAACGACATTACCGTTCGTGCCGATGATGCTAAGGCAAATCTCCCGGAGTACTCCCTGCTGCATATTCCCCTGGGGTCGAGCCATGGGGTAAAGGTCGATCAGGGAAAAGAAATGTATTACATCTGGATGGATTTCTTTTTGGACAAAAAAGGCGAGGAATGGCTGAAAACGCATAATGCTATAAAAAAGCCCTGAACCGCATACCCTACATTCAGCGGAGGCTGTCCTGGAAGAAAACTGACAACAGTTTCTTCCAGGACAGCCTCTTTCACATCAGGCTTGCTGATTACCCCAGGCGGCGGGTATGCCTGGTAGGTATAAATGCAGGCCTCTGGCTCTTTAAACCTACGGGAATGCCTTTCTCATTGCGAACCACCAAAATCCGCAATATCAGCAACCTTAAACAAACCAATAGGTAGTGAATACGACAAAAATTACCGAGACGCGATTATTTTTTGTGCTGGCACTATGGATGGTGTCGAGCTTGTCTTACGCCCAAAACCGGACCTCCGGACCACCCAACGTGGTCATCGTACTGACGGACGACCAGGGTTACGGCGATATAGCCAGCCTCGGCAACCCCTGGATCAAGACGCCTACCCTGGACAAGCTCCATGCGCAAAGCGTCCGGTTTACCAATTTTCATTCGGGTACGACCTGCGCCCCGACCCGCGCCAGCCTCATGACGGGCCAGTACAGCAACAAGGTAGGCGTGTGGCACACGATCATCGGACGGGAGTACCTCCGGGACGGGGTACCCACGATGGCCGATCTGTTTCGGGCCGGGGGCTACAAAACCGCTATTTTTGGCAAGTGGCACCTGGGCGACAACTACCCGTTCCGGTCCCAGGACCGGGGTTTCGATGAGGTGCTGATCCACGGCGGGGGAGGGGTGACCCAAACGCCTGACTATTGGAACAACGACTATTTCAACGACACCTACTTTCACAACGGCAAGCCCGAAAAATACGCTGGCTACTGCACGGATGTGTGGTTTAGGGAGGCCATGGGTTTTATTAATAAAAACAAAAAGAGTCCATTCCTCTGCTACATTGCCCTGAATGCGCCGCACAGCCCGTTTCATGTGGCCCCGAAGTACAGCCAGCCTTACCAGGGTAATCCGTCAATCCCGAATCCCAATTTCTACGGCATGATCACCAACGCCGATGAGCAAATGGGCTTGTTCATCGAGAACCTGAAAAAGACAGGGGTTTATGAGAACACGATTTTTGTATTCATGACCGACAACGGCACCGCCGCTGGGGTGAAGTTTGACCAGAAAGGAACCCTGGTGAGCGGGTTCAATGCCAACATGCGTGGAACAAAAGGATCACAGTACGAAGGGGGGCACCGGGTACCACTATTTGTGAGTTGGCCGGCCAAAAAAATCTCCGCCCGTGATGTAAACGGGCTATCGGGCGCCATTGATCTTTTGCCCACTTTAATGGAGCTGTGTGGATTAAACACCGACAATCAGTTTGACGGCATCAGCCTGGCACCGGCCATTCTGGACAACAAGCAGATTCCCGAAGATCGGATATTGGTGGCGGATACGCAGCGGGGGAGCATGCTGGTGAAGGACAAGCAGTCGGCCGTTATGCAAGGCTCGTGGCGGCTCATCGACGGGGAGGAACTGTACGACCTGAGCCAGGATCCTGGCCAGAAAAAAAACGTAGCCCAGGACCATCGCGAGCTGGTGGATCGGTTGAACAGGCACTACCAGGCCTGGTGGGAGGATATTTCCCGGCACGGCGACGAATTCAACCGGGTGGTGCTGGGGAGCGAAAAGCAGCCGGTGGTATGCCTTACGGCCCACGACTTTTTTGCGGTGGACGACATGCCCGCCTGGAACCAGGACATGATACGCCGGGCCAGGGGAGGTAACGGGCCCTGGCAGGTGGAGGTGGCCCGGGGGGGTACCTATCGGATCTCGCTTCGTCGCTATCCGGCAGAAAGCGGACTGGCTATGAACGCCGCCGCCCCCGTACCCCCGGCCGAGGAGGGCGTGAAACCCTATCCGCCCGGAACCCCGCTGGACATTCGCAAGGCGAAGATCCGCATAGGGACGGTGGAAAAAGAAATGACGGTGCCCCCCCAAGCCGAATCCGCCGATTTCGTGCTTGAACTTCCCGCCGGCAAAGCCACCCTGGAAACCTGGCTGACTGAAGATAAAGAAGAGAGCCACGGTGCATTTTATACATATGTCATTAAAGTCAAATAGTGGTTAGTACGAAGGGGTTGCGCTAACAAGTATGCTTTCTTGACATAACTATTGCTGATTTTAAAAAAAAGTTAGCCCTTGACTCAGGTGTTTTTGAATTAAAGGAGTCTAAGTTATAAAAGTTGTACGTTTTGAGGAAATTATAGTTCAATACGAAGCAAATGGGCGTTCGAATGGAGGGAAATTTATTACCAAACCAGGATACGGTCAAACCGTTCCCAGGGAAGGTTACCGTACCAGCAAACGAAGAAAGCACGGGCGGATTCGATACGTCGAGCGACGAACTGCTCATACGCCGGGCATTCCTTTCGAGTCCGGAAGAGGGCTGCGAACTGCTGTTCCGGCGCTACCACCGGGCCCTGTGCAACCACGCCCTGCGCTTTGTTTATTCCCGGGAGGTAGCGGAGGATCTCGTCAGCGATGTATTCTGCAAATTCTGGAAAAACGCCTCCTTCGAGTCGGTCAATACCTCTTATCGCCTTTATCTCTTCCGCAGCGTGCGGAACGAAGCCTACACGTACCTGCGTGATGAGGTCCGGCTCAAAGACACCCAGGAGTGGCATCCTGCGCAGGAAGCTGGCCCCGGCCAGCGCCCTGACCACATTACCCAATACGAAGAAACGTTCCATCGGGTGCAGCAGCTCGTGGAGGCACTGCCCCCCCAGTGCCGTAAGGTCTTCCTTTTG
>CATMVR010000500.1 GCA_950075905.1 uncultured Persicitalea sp.
CTTTTCGTACACATTCTGGTATTCATCCTTGTAGGTATCAAGCACCTGGCTAGACATCGCCGTGAAGGAAAGGGTATCGTTGAACTGCGTGCGCGAGTGCTCGATTTTATCCATCTGCCGGTCCAGGTAGGTACTCAGGTCGATGATACCGGCCTGCAGCTGCGCGTGGTGGGCGGCGTACTCGGTGAGGCCTTCGTACAGCCACAGGTGGCGCGACATCTTGGGGGTGATGTAGTCAAAATCACCAATTTCCTCGCTATGGATGTTTAAGGGCGTAAGAATATGAAAAAACTCGTGGGCGGCTACATCCTTCATGGTTTTGGACAGCTGCTCCGCCGAAAAGGTTTCGGGCAGGTAGTAAAACGACGACAGCGAGTGCTCCAGCGCGCCGTAGCGGGTGAGGTCCCTGCGATCAGACATGTAAATGATAAAGGCGTACTTATCAATCGGCAGCGTGCCGCCCAGGTAGTCTTTCTGCGCTTCGAGCACCGGCTTTATGTCGGCCGCCAGGCTTTTGGTGGCTACCTTGCTATTGGGCGAAAACACCGACACCAGAATATCCGCGTTGCCCACTTTGAGCCACACCGTATCGGGGCGATTGTACATCATGGGGGCATCGGCCAGCTCGTGGTAGTTGCTGGTTACGAATATATCCTTGGTATCGTTGTTTTTGCTTTGGTTTACCAGCGAAGTGGAGCCGTAGAAGCCCTCCGGTTTGGTGATATTCACCTCATAGGGCAGCCGTTCCATTCCCTGAAAATAGCCAAAAAAGCCAAAGGGATTCAGAACAAAAATGCGGCCCTGCTCAATATTTGTTCCGCTGGGTTCAAACACATCCTCCGTGATTTCGGGCGTATCCCAGGTATCATCCACCTGGTATGATATCCGGTGGAGCTTCTTTGCTTTCTGAATCCTCCAGCTGTTTTTGTCGGTATGCTCTACCTTCAACGACCGGCCTTTTTTATCAAAAGCCTGAAAATTGCTGATGTACGAGCCGTAGTTGTTGATAGAATAGGTACCCGGCACAATCTTGGGCAAATGGTATACCGCTTCTTTTCCCTTAATGGGCGGTGTCAGCAGATTTACCGTCAGTTTATCATCCTGAGGTTTGGTGAGATCAACCGAAAACTGATATTCTTTCTGAGCGAATCCTGTGAGGCTCGATGCAAGCAGCGCCAACAGAATCAGATAGTTTGCTTTTTTCATTCAGTGTAGAAAAATAGTATTGTACAACTAAGACAAATCTGCCCTTGTTTTGGCAGTAGTAACGTAAAGAAAACAGAAATAAATATTAATTAGGTCCTATTTGTGTGATAAACGGCTCAATTCAGGGGAGGAGCGGAAACTTCCCAAGGACTTATTTCTGAAAATTCCGAAGCAGGGAAGCCAGTTGGGTCCGGTTTTTCACCTCGGTTTTCTGGTAAATGCGGTGGGTGTGGTCTTTGATGGTCTGGATGGTGACGAAGAGTTGATCCGCAATTTCCTGATTGGTTCTACCCTGGTAAATCTCTATGATGATTTCTGCCTCACGGGGTGTTATACTATATCTGTCAACAAAAAACTCAAAGGAAGCCGGGGAATGTACGGGCAACTCCGCAGTCTGAGGTAAGGCTGCCTGATACACAAAGTAGATCACAAACAGGGTGTGGCTCAGGAAGTACCCCAAGATAAATAGTAGCTCCAACGCCGGAAGTACCGGCACCGCAAAAAAAAGCGGCACATGCACCAGGCCCGCAAAAACAACCAGCGCACCCAGGGTGTATTTTGACTTTCGGCTCAGATAGTCTACCTCCCCAAAAAACAACAGACTCCCCACGGCAGTCATCAGGAGCAGCACAAAGGTAGCATAGGCCCGGTAGAGGGTCCAGGCACTACCCCGGCTGAGGTACATCAGCAAAACCAACAGAGACAGGGTAATCAGGGCGGGGAAAATGAAGGCGCGGAAAGGGCGTTTGAGAAGGCTGCTCACCCAAAGTACCAGCATTACTTTTCCGGCCAGCAAAAAAGGGATGCTGATGAGGATCAGAAACCTGGCCAAAGGGAGCAGATTGTCGTTTTTGACAACCGTAAAAAACAGGCTCCGAAACAGCCATTGACTCCACAGCGCGTAAAAGCCAAAGGTATATATCAGGATCAGGTAAAATTGCAGGTACCGGAAGGCCGGGTGCTGCCGGTACTCTTTCCGGCGGAACACCACCAGCACGCCTCCCGCCGCCAGGCCGAGGCAAAACATAAAACAGATCCAACTGTACAAAGGGTTAATTTCCATCCTTACCAAAAAAGAGTACTTGCCCCAAAAATACCCATTCCAGCCAGTATGGGTACCCTACTTTGGTAGTGTTTTTGAAAATCACTACCAAAGTAGCTATTGTCAGACAAGGGTTTGCTTTACTTTTGGATCATTCAGAAATAAACGAATCAAACCTTAGCAAACGATGGAAAATATAACCCTGCTGATCCCCCCGAGTATTGAAGGCAGCCTTAAATTTGGCTGGGAAAAATTGAAACAGTACTTCCTGCCGCTGCTGCTGGTAGTACTCGTCATAGCGGTAGCCAATGCGCCCGTTGACAGCATCCGGGAAAACACCAAAGATATGACCTCCGGCAAGCTCCTGATCCAGATCATTGGAGCCGCCTACTGGCTGCTACTGCTGCCGGTATTTGAGTACAGCGCCGACCTGATGTTCATTCAGGCTATCAGAAGTCAGAAGCTGGATTTTAAAGACCTGCTGGCGGGCTTTCGCAACTACCTCGACGTAGTACTGGCGCACCTGCTGACAACGGCCCTGATTGGCATCGCCCTTGTAGCGCTGATCATCCCGGGTATTATTGTAGCCTGCCGGCTGGCGTTTGTGTCGTTTCTGGTGATGGATAAGGGCCTGGACCCTATCGCGGCGGTAGAAACCAGCTGGCGAATGACCAAAGGGCACGCCTGGAAGATTTTTGGACTGGCCATGACCTCCATTCTCATTTTCTTTATCGGGCTAGTCTTTTTTATTGTGGGAATATTACCGGCTATCATCTGGATCAAGGCGGCATTTGCATCGTTATACGAGTCGGTGCTGATGGAGGAGGAGACGGCAAAATTGGGCTGATACCGGGCGGAAGCCCCTGAACCATACCTGGCAGGCATAAAAAAAGAGCAGTTCTTTCTACGATTGAAAGAACTGCTCTTTGATTGTGGTGCTACACTCATGTCTAATTAGGAGTGTATTTTTGAAAAAGGAAGAGGAGGGTAGTAATTTTTCCGATAGGATTAATTAGGGTGTATATAGTATGATATGCGTGCAAATTTGCACCATTTTTCATACTGAACGATAATAAGAACGCTGAATTGAACAAAAAGTAGGTTGGAATGAACGAACAGGTTATTTTTCGACCCAGGCCAGGAAAGGAGTCACTTTGAGTCTACTAACGATGGGTTTTTCGGTTGTTTTGTTAGTCAGGGTGAGGGTTACCTTGCGGTTGAAGTAAGGTTCTATTTCCATAATAGCCTTACGATTGACGATCATCTGACGGTTGATCCGAAAAAAAGCACCGGGGTCCAATGAGGCTTCAATCTCATCCATGGTCTTAAAAATAGGATACTTTTCGTTTTGAAATGTATACAGGAAAGGTACCTCGTTCTCAAATGATATCACCGCAATATCTGCCACTAGTATGGGCACCATCTTATCGCGCGAGCGTACTAGAAAAGAGCTATTATAAGTTGAAGAACGGGAGTTTCCCAGCACCTTGTCCAGTATCGAAAAATCGGGCGTGAGCACCTGACGGATGCTATCTAGCTTAGTGAAAGCCGCCCGGATATCCGCTTCTTCCACAGGCTTAAGAAGATAAGCGATACCATTAGATTTGAAGGCATCGAGCATATACTCGTCATAGGCCGTGCAAAATATTACCGGAGCCTTTACAGTCACCTGCCTAAAAATCTCGAGACTATTGCCATCAGCCAGCTCGATGTCCATAAATAGCAGGTTGGGCGTATTGGTCTGCAGGAACTGTACCGTCTCCTCAATACTACAACATACTCCCTGCACCTGGTACTCAGGGCGCACCGCTTCGATCAACCCTCGCAGCAGCCGGGCAGATCGCTGTTCATCTTCGACTATCAGTATCGTCATGGTACAAGTAAAGTTACAGATACAGTATACAGGGTATCAGTTTCTTCTATCGTTATGGCATCGGCTACGCCAAGTAGTTTGTATCTTTTACGCAAATTGTCAAGTCCAATTCCCATCGAATCGGTTTCGGTGCGCTTGGGCTGACGGGTATTTTCAACGGCAACCTTTCCTGGCTCTTTTTCGTAGATGTGCACCCGCAGCGGCCTCCGGGCTGAAAGAATATTGTGCTTGATACAGTTTTCGACCAGTAGCTGCAGACAAAAAGCAGGTAGACGCCGGTTGCTCAGGCTTTCTTTCAGGTCGGTAGTGAGGGTAAAGGTATCT
>CATMVR010000501.1 GCA_950075905.1 uncultured Persicitalea sp.
ATGGCTATCAAATCCTGCTCTGCCCGCAAGGCATGGGCTTCCGCTTTTTGGAGGTCGAGAAAACGCGTATAAGTTTGTTCGAAGACTTTGGCGAAACGCTTTAACACGTCATTTTCCTCCTCGGAAAACTTCTCTCCCAAGTCATTAATAATGAAAGTGGTGGTATGCTGAGACACACAACAGGATCGGGTGTAGCCTCCCGGGCTGGCAAGTACGGCCTTTTGCTCCTCAACACTTAACTTCGACCACGGCTCTTGCGCGAATAAAAACGCAAAAAACTCTTTTTTCTCATCTTCGGTATAATCTTCCGTGAAGAAGCAGGGACCACTTTTAATTTTTTCTACTAAGTGGGTGTAAAAGGGCTTATTAAAATGGGGTATATATACCCGATCGGAAGTATTGGTGGTACCTCCGGAGCCCCAACAAATTATTTCCTGGTCGATCTCTGCATTGATCACAATGAACGATCCTCCCGCAATGTTGAGTTCTAAATTGAGTAATTCACGATGAACCGTATGTATTACCCCTTGCAGTTCGGAGGTAGTGTGCATCGCCATCGTTTTAGAGCGTACTCTCTCCAATGCTGCTTCTATTTGTGCTTCCCGTGCCTGGGCTTCTGCTTTTTGAAGATCAAGGAAACGGGTGTAAGCCTGATTGAATGCACCGGCCATTTTCAATACGATGGCTTCGGTGTCTCCCTTGGGTGGATTGACCAGATCGATACCCAGCAAACCATTGGATATTCTGCAGCAAGCACCCCATTGATGGGTTAACAGCCCAGACGATAATGCCTCTTTAACAATTTTGGCCATTGCTGGATCAATTTCTTCAAACTCATAAACAGCCTTCTCCAGTTTTTCAAGGGGGTAATCGACGACGAAGTAATTTAGGTCTGTTTGAATTAGCATTTTAAATGGAAATCCAAGCATTTCATGCCTATTGGAGTCGAATTGAAGCGTATAACTTTTTTGGTCTCCAATATTTCCAGGGCTTGAAAAATCCCACGCTTTTACCCATCCCTTCTCATCGATCAAATAAAAAGTAACACCGGTGAGGCCTGGAATCTGAAGCCAGCTAAGTTGAGAGAGTATTTCTTTATTTACCTTGTTGAGATCATCCGGATGTTGCATAGCCATAGACTGGGCTCTTACCCGTTCAATTGCCACTTCTATCTGTGCCTCTCGTGCCTGTTTTTCCGCCTTTTGGAGGTCGAGAAATCGGGTGTAGGTTTGTTCGAAGACTTTGGCGAAGCGGATAAATATAGAATGCCCCTCGGGGATAGGCTCGTAGGTAATGAACAAAATGTACCCATGGCTAAAAAAAGCCACATGATCAATTTGATAGATTGGCAACGAAACCCCCGATTTCACCAGATCTTTGAGGGCGTCACCAGCAACGGGGATAGTCATGAGATAGTCATAATGCTCACGGCAAGCATCCTCCTTAAATTCCTCTATATGAAAGGTTTCCCCGCTTTTTCCTTTTTCATAAAACTTCAAGAAGAATTCTTTTCTTGGCGTTTTATAAAAGGGCAAATAACCTCCCTCACTGCTGAACCACTCATGGTCTCCATCCTCGTCATCTGCATAGATATGAAACGCGCAGCCCCAGGTACGTATCCCAAGCCACGAACCTGTTCGTCTAATAGCATAGAGGCTTCGGTTAGCTCGTTACTATTTTGCATAGCCATTGTTCTGGCCCTCACCTTTTCTATCGCCGTTTCGATTTCCAACTCCCGGTTCTTTTGTTCGAGCTCAGCGGTGCGGCTTTTTACAGCCTCCTGTAATTTCCGGTTTTCCGCTTTCAGGGCATCGAAGGCAAAGGCCTCCCCCTTTTGTACCTTGGAGTCGGGATAGGAGCCATGCTGATGGAGTATCTCCCACTTGCCTTCATTTTTTTGAAGCAGCGAGGATAAACGAATTTCGGAGTAAAACGACCAGTCGGTTTCGGTCTTGATGTATAGCTCACCCAGTTCATGGACCATCAGGTAGGGCGCATAGGGAATAATCTGTACATGTTTGTTTCGTATTTCGGCCTTGCCGACTGTCTGATCCAATACAGCGTTGGTGAAGTCAACGATCTGCTTTTTACTACTCCAGACTTCGTCCCGGGTCGTACCAATATTTTGGTAAAGATCTGGTAAGAAGGAGGCCCAGGTTTCCAGATCACCGCGAAGGTAACTGTTCCAATAAGAGTCCATTACCTCTTTAATTTCATCCTCCAATTGCGGGGTCAGGTCCATTAGTTAGCTATGACAGGTAGATTAGAGCATCCAAAGTGCATACTCCTTACTCTAATATTACTGATTTTTAGCAATTTTAGAGTAACTATTTTCGGGTATTTAGGCAACGGCGCAGGGGCTACCGAATACCTCAGTGTTTGGATTCCAGGTAATGTTGTTTCAACAGATCTGCCCCGAAGTCGTTGCCTTTTTCGCGCAGGATGGCGTGAATGTGATTTCCGTCGTTCTGGAAACCGACATTGTCGTACTCGATCAGGAAGTCGGGACCGTTGATGATGTAGTAGTGGGGTTTGTCGTGCTCGAAACTACCTACCCAGGCAAAGTGAATTTTATCGATACCCGACTGCATGATTTTGTCAAAAAACTGGTGGGCCTTCTGGTGTTCGAAGTTGTGGACATACTCCTGAATCACCAGTTTCAGAAGCGTTTGCTGGGCTTCGTCCAGCCGCGCCGCCGGAATGCCGTAGTAGTCCGTAATGCGCTGATTGCTCTGCGGCGTGGTGATAATGTCTTTGGGTACCGCCTGTTTCAGCACCGCTACGGTTTTTTGCTTTTCCGAAAGCGAATTGACAAGCATAAAGCCGTAATCCTCCTCCTTACTTAGCACCCGCAGGCCGGCGTATTTCGCGGATTTTACTTCGCTTGGATCAGTCCCCACGAAATAAGGAGACATCACCACCTGATCGCCCCGGCAGGTGACGTTGAGGGCCATGTGGTGCCCGCCGAAGTTTAGTCCCCAGGGTTCTTGCGCCGATGGCTTCCCCCATACGGAGATGAAGTAGTTGCCGTGCGCCCATTGGAGATTCTGCATTTGCTTCAACATTTTCTCATTGATTTCTCCCTTGTCAAAAGCCTGCTGGTACAGGGTATTCAGGATATCGTCGAGCTGCATGATGCTGGTGGTTTTGAGGTACCCCTGCGAACTCAACAGGGAGGAGAGCACCCGATGAAAGGCCATTCGGCTTTTATCGGATAACGAACCGTACTGAATGCCGGGACGAGGCACCAGACCTACTGGCAGGTTAGTCCATTTCAAGCGCAGGGAGTCGTCAAAAGCATAGGTAGTTTTAGCCAGTTCCCCGGCATTCAACGTAGCCAGGAAGCGGGAAGTAGTTTCACTGGGCAACAAGCCCGGCTGAGCCTGACCCATACCTGCTGCTGCGCAAAAGAGGAAGATAAGGAGAAGGTTTTTCATAGGAAATGGAGGTTTAGTGAGAGATACTATATCCGTTCTTAAAATTCAAAAGCCGGAATATCCTTTGAGAAATTCCGGCTTTTAAGGTTCTGGCATAGGTTATGATCTTGGTTATTTTTTTAAAAAAGCGATCAGCCCCGGAAAAAAATGCTCCTGATCGTCCCATTGACTCAGGTGGCTGCCGTTGGGACAGAGCAGAAATTCACCGTTGGGGAACTGGGTCGACATCCACTTCATGTATTCGGGGTCCATGGTATCGTGGGAAGCGCCGATGACCAGGGTAGGCGTTTTGATGGAAGGTGGCTCTTTGCTCACATCCCAGTTGGCCAGCTTACCGGCAATACCAAACTCACTCGGACCTTGCATCAAGACATACACACTGGGGTTAATCTTTAAAAAGGCCCGGTTGACGGCATTAGGCCATTCGGCGGCAGGCCGGCGCATCAAGTGCTGCTCGTAAAAATTAGGGATCAAAAGCTCCATGTAACGGGGATTACCAAAGTCCCCTTTGGCTTCGATGGCCTGTACTTCCTGCAAAACTGCCGGATCCATCTGTTTGGAAAGCACGTTTTGGGCATACTCGCCGTACTTGGGACAACTGGCCATCATGTTGGTAATAATCAGCCCTTTGAGGTTATCCTGGTATTTCAGCGCGTACTGCATGGCCAGGATTCCACCCCAGGATTGGCCCAACAGGTAGAAATTGTCTTTATTCAGACCCAGCGCGGTACGCACCTGCTCTACTTCTTCCACAAACCGGGGCAAATCCCAGAGCGAAGTATCGGCTGGCTGATCGGAGTTCGCGGAGCCCAGCTGGTCGTAATAGATAAACTCGATGCCCTCCTGCGGCAGGAAACTCTCAAACGACTCAAAGACCTCGTGGGGAGAGCCGGACCGGAGCAATGCCACTGCCAGAAACGCCGATGCCTGGACCACCAAGCCGACAGCTAACGTGGTCCAATTCCTTTTGTAAAGCAGAAAGAGTACAAGGGGTATGGCAATCGAAA
>CATMVR010000502.1 GCA_950075905.1 uncultured Persicitalea sp.
CCGCGGATTGGAATACTCCGGTTGATACTCAGTAAAAACCGATACTTTTACTCCCTCTGTCACTTCTGATACCATTGTGGGGGTGGGTTTAATTCGTAAACGAAAATAGTAGTACGTTGTTTATAAATACAAATTCTTATCTCATTAAATTCCTAAAAAATTAAATATGGAGGTAGCGATTGAAAAATCCTGGAAAGAACTCCTGCAGCCGGAGTTTGAAAAGCCTTATTTTGAAGATCTCACTCACTTTGTAAAGCATGAGTACAAGCATGGTACGGTGTATCCGCCCGGCAAGCTGATATTCAATGCCTTTGATTGCTGCCCCTTTGATGCCTGCAAAGTGGTGATTTTGGGGCAAGACCCTTACCATGGCCCCGGTCAGGCGCACGGCCTCTGCTTTTCGGTCAACGACGGCATTCCCAAGCCTCCGTCCCTGGTCAACATCTTCAAAGAAATAAAGGAAGATTTGGGTAAGCCCATTCCCCAGTCTGGCAATCTGGAACGGTGGGCCGTGCAGGGTGTTTTGCTGCTCAACGCCACCCTCACCGTGCGGGCGGGGGAGGCCGGCTCCCACCAGAAAAAAGGCTGGGAAACATTTACGGACGCGGTGGTACAAAAGATCAACGCCGAGAAAGATGGCGTCGTATTTTTGCTGTGGGGGAAATACGCGCAAGAAAAAGGAAAAATCATCGATGAAAGCAAACACCACGTGCTGAAAGCCACCCACCCCTCCCCGCTCGCCTCCAAATGGGGGGGCTGGTTTGGCTGCCGTCATTTCAGCCAAACGAATGAATTTCTGGTCGGTCAGGGAAAAGAATCCATTGACTGGTAAACCAAAAAAAGAGCCGCCCGGAGGCGGCTCTTTTTTTGGTTGTAATCTGTTGGCTAACTGACTATTTTTCAATTTCTGAATTGAGTTCCAGCACTTTTTCCCAATAAGCACTATTGCCCTTTACAAAGGCTTCGTGTTTGGGATGGGCGTCGTACTCGGCAATTCCTTCTTCATTCCGAAAGGTCAGGTAGTGAATCACGTCAAAATCGTGCGCTGAGCCGGTACTATCGAGCACTTTGCCTCCGGTATAGCCCACAATAGCGGGGATAGAACGACGCAGATTGGAAAACTCTTTCATGTGCTTGTCAATCTCAGCCGCCGGAGTACCCGCCTTGAACTTAATGCAAACGACTCTCTGTACGGCCGCTGCCTGATGAGGTGTATACGCTCCGTAGATAACAAGCATGAACAAAGACAGGATAAATACCGGAAGAAGATAGCCGAGTGTTTTATTTTTTGGTTTCATTTCGAATTGTATGATGTATAGTTGTGGGAGTGTCTAATTAACATTGCAAATGTACAAATAGTTTCTATTTTTGCATTATTTCAATAATAAATATTAATAATTATTGCAATTTTGGCTTTTTGCCAAATCAAATGTAGATAGTACCAAAAGCTGCAATACAATATTTTGTGACCTGATTTAGCTATTTCTGATACTTTTAAAGAAATCGAGAATCATAAAAGACAAAATCATCCCGAAATTTTCAAAAACTAAAATAACTGGTGTAAGAAATCGGAATTATGAATAAAATATGTGGTGTTTTGTTCCCAATCAGGTGCAATTCCGGCATTTTGAGAAATCAGAATTAAATTCTGGTGGCAGACTGGTAGATAATCAACAAAAAAGGCGAAGTAAGGTGAAAATTAAAGGATTTGAAGTAGCTATAGGGCTGTTGATGGTAGTCGTGTTGGGCTCTTTTGGGCCGGAGTGGGGCTTTTGGGCGCACCGGCGCATCAATCGTCTGGCGGTGTATCGCCTTCCTCCCGAGATGGCCATTTTCTACAAAAGAAACATCGACTATCTGGCCGAAAATGCCGTCAATCCCGACCGCCGACGCTATGCGGTAGTAGGCGAAGCCGAAAGGCACTTTATTGATTTGGATGTCTATGGTGATAGCGCCCTCACCGTGCTTCCCCCCTACTGGACGCAAGCGAAGGAAAAATACGGGGAGGATAGCCTGAGAAAGCACGGCATTGTACCCTGGTACATTCAGGCCGCCGTGTTTCAGCTCACGGAAGCCATGCGTCAGAAAAGTCCCACCCGGATTCTCCGACTGTCGGCCGATCTGGGACATTACGTTGCCGATGCCCACGTGCCCCTGCACACTACCCGAAACTACAACGGACAACTAACCGATCAGGTAGGTATTCATGCGTTTTGGGAGTCACGGCTACCCGAGCTTTACGCAGAAAACTACGATCTCTGGGTAGGACCCGCAGAATACTTACCCAATCCGGGAAAAGCGATCTGGGAGGCCGTAGCCGGAGCTCATGCGGCCTGCGATTCGGTACTAGCTTTTGAGAAAGAATTGACCGGAAGTTTTCCGAACGACCGGAAGTATACCTATGTTGAGCGCAACAGGGTCTTGGTCAGAACGTATTCGGAAGAATTTTCGGCCCGCTACAACAGCCTGCTGGCCGGGCAGGTAGAACGGCAAATGCGAGCCTCGGTACGCATGGTGGGCAATCTGTGGTATACCGCCTGGGTCAACGCCGGGCAGCCTGATCTGGCTCCGTTGGCTGATTTTGAATGGGATGCCGAGGAAAAAAGCAAAGAAGCCGCCGACCAGCAGACCTGGTTGCAGCGGCTTCTGAAAATCAGACCGGAGGCCGAAGACAACTAGCTCAGGCCAGTTGGAGGTTTTTCATGTACTGGGCGTCGTGGGCCAGGCTGGCCATCACCGACTCGGGGTACTCTTCCTGCTCCACAATAAAATGTTTCATGCCCGTATCAAGAGCTACTTTCAGAATAGAAGGATAATTTACTACCCCTTTGCCCAGGTCAGTTTGCTGGAACTCCGGCTCACGCACAAAATCTTTAACGTGACATAGTTCGTAGCGACCTGCGTATTTTTTCAGGTGCTCGGATACATCGCGGTTGGCCGCCGATATCCAGCAGATATCCAGCTCGTACATTACCAGCGAGGGGTCGGTATTTGCAAGTAGTATTTCCTGCGGAATCTGCCCGTCCTGCTCCTTAAAAGAATAGTCGTGATTGTGGTAGCCAAAACGGACGCCGGCTTTGTTGAAGATTTCGCCCCGCTTGTTGAATTCGTCGGCGCGTTTTTTCCATTCGTCCAAGGTAGCCTGAGGCCCAATGTAGGGTTGCAACACGTAGCTTAATCCCGCCTCGGCGGCTTCGTTGGCTAGTTTTTCATTATCCTTGGTAGTGTCGGCGTGGGTACTGACGATCGTCATGCCCAGCTCATCCATGTAAGCTTTGAATTCTTTGGGTGTCATGCCCCAGAAAACACCCTGATCTCCCTGATAGCTTTCAATTTTCTTGTAGCCCAGGTCAGCGAGCTGCTTCAGTACTCCCCGGGGATCTTTACCAATAATGTCACGGGCACTGTATAGCTGTACTCCAAAATTATCGATAGACGGCGCAACGGCAGCCACAGTGGTAGAGTCGGTGCTTCCGGCCTCATTATTACCGGTGTTTGCGCACGAAGCAAGAGGGTAAGTAATAGCGCCGAGGGAGGCAAATCCGGCAGCTTTTAAAAATAAACGACGATTGTAATCCATGGTTAAGGGGTCATTGGGTTAAAAATGCGTAAAATTGCGACAATAATACAAAATATTGAATTGGTTTAATACCATAAAATCTAACTAGTATACATGTCTACCAAAAATATAGATACCCAGTCATTGCCCAAATTATTTCTTCAGAAAGGACGCGAGGAGGCACTCAAACGGCAACATCCCTGGGTATTTTCGGGGGCCATTCAGCGGCAGGACTCTCCCGTGGAGGACGGTGATCTGGTTGAAGTAGTGAGCCATCGGGGCGATTTTCTGGCCACAGGGCACTACCACGACGGCAGCATCAAGGTCAGGATTCTGACCTTTACTCAAGACGAGAAAATTGACGTAGCCTTCTGGGCCAGCCGACTACGAAACGCGCTGGCATGCCGGCGGGAACTGCTACTGGAAGACACCAACTGCTTTCGCCTGGTACATGGGGAGGGCGACGGACTCCCCGGGCTTATCGTGGATTTCTACAATGGAGTAGCCGTAGTACAGGCCCATACCATCGGTATGCACCGCTCTCTGCCCGATATTGCCGAAGCATTGAAAGAGGTACTTGCCCTCGACCTTACAGCCATTTACGACAAAAGCCGCGACACCCTGCCGGGGCAGTACGCTTCCGGCCAGGACAACAGTTACCTATTCGGCGCGGCCGAAACCCCTTACGAAGTGAAAGAAAACGGGCGGGCTTTTCTGGTAGACTGGGAGAAGGGACAAAAAACGGGCTTTTTCCTGGATCAGCGCGAGAATCGGGCCCTCCTCGCCCACTACGCCAAAGGCAAATCGGTGCTGAATGCATTTAGTTACTCGGGGGGCTTCTCGGTGTACGCGCTTAGCGCTCATGCCAACGCGGTGGTTTCCATC
>CATMVR010000503.1 GCA_950075905.1 uncultured Persicitalea sp.
CAAAGAGTCGCAGCAATTTAAGAGCGAGATGTCAAAGCTGACAAATAACATTTCTTCGCTCAATACGGTGTACGGAAGTATGCTTACCGCGATGCGTGGTAACGCCTGATAAAATCCGTCCCTGACAATCAAGTTTAAATAAATCCTCACAAGATAACCGATCACTGAATTATATGGCAGGTGGAAAAGAAACGCCCCGTCAGAAGATGATTGGGATGATGTACCTGGTACTAACCGCAATGCTGGCCCTACAGGTAAGCTCGGCTATTATCGAAAAATTCATCCTGTTGAACAACTCGTTAGAATTGTCTTCCGGAGCGGCCAATAAGATAAATCAAGAGACAGTTCTGAAAATAAAAGCAGCCGTCGAAAAATCGGGCAACCGGGCAGCTGACGTTGCCGTCATGAAACAGGCGGATGAAGTTCGTCAGACTACGGCTACTATGATCAGTGAACTGAGTGCCCTCAAACAGGGAATCATTACCCAAGCTGGTAGTGGCCTCAACGAAGACGGCACCATCAAAAACCCACAGGAGGAAGAGAAGGTAGCTCAGATGATGATTGGCGGCCAAAAGAATGGTAAAGCCTACGCGTTGAAGCAGCGTCTCAACGAGTTTACCCAAAAGCTCAATCAGTACAGCCCCGAAAAATTCCAGCCTTTGGCCCTCGATGCCAAGGAGGATCCCGTGGCTATGAACCGGGCCGATCAGCGGAATAAGGATTTTGCTGAGCTGAATTTTGCGCAGACTCCCGTAGCCGCTGCGTTGGCAGTACTAAGCCAGAAACAGACGGATATCCGTAGGATGGAAGGCGAAGTACTCAACTTCCTGGCGAGCAAAGTAGGGGCAGCCGACATTAAATTTGACCGCGTACTGGCCATGATCAGCTCAGAGTCGAGAGTAGTGGCGGCCGGTACGAAGTTCAAAGGCGAGATGTTTATTGCTGCTTCCGCCTCTGGTATCACGCCCCGCATGAGCCTGAACGGTTCGCCCATCCGGGTTGAAAACGGCAAAGGTATTATTGAGTTTACCGCGCAGGGTGGTGGCTACAACTCCGAAGGATTGGCCCGTCGCGTATTGCAGGGGGTTATCTCCTTCCCTACCCCTTCGGGTCGCGATACTACGGTACGTCTGGAGCAGGAGTACTTCGTAGCCCGTCCTACCTATCAGATCGAAACCGGTACCTTGCCTCCGCTGTATTTTGGCTGCGCCAATAAGCTGAGCATCCAAAGCCCGGCCCTTGGTGCCCTTTGGGCTCCTGTTTTCAGAGCCGATGGTGCCGAGATTATCAATAGCGGACAAAAAGGTAAGTTTACTATCGTACCCAACCGGGCACAGGTAAGCCTCACTATTACCAATCAGGGTAATGTGCTGGGTACTGAGCCTTTTAAAGTACGACTAGTGCCTAAGCCTGACCTAGAACTTCGTGTGAATGGCGCACCTATTGATGAACGTAAGGGGATTGCTGCCTCAGCCGCCCGCTCTATTCAGGTCGTTGCCATTTCTGACGAGAGCTTTAAAAACTTTTCGCCGGAAGATGCTAATTTCCGCGTCTCACAAGTGCAGGTGTCCCTTGCCCGCGGTCAACGTCGGGTAGCAGGTCCTATATCGCTTTCAGGCGGAGGTGGCTCGATTTCTTCACTTGCACAAAACGCCGAACCCGGCGACCGCTACGTGGTTGAGATTCTGGGCGTGCAGCGTCGCAATTTTAAAGGCGAAATCAGTAATGTAGAAATGGGCAACCAGGTACGCCAAATTACGTTATACTGATTTTGGATTTGTATCGTTATAAAGAAAAAATTAAAAAGACAAAGTGTATGAGAATGAACGGAAAAGTGATGGCTCTGTCGATTGTAACGCTTGCTTTGGGCGGAACGGCAGCCCACGCGCAGGAGAGGGACGAGTCAAAGATGAATGTACTCTCGGCCCGCCCCATTGACGATCATGATGTGATGATGAAGCGTACGCTATGGCGTCGGGTAGACCTGAACGAAAAGCAGAACCTACCTATGTTTTCTAAAAATAACGAGATAACCCGTTATTTGCTGGAAGCAACCAAAGCCGGATTGCTGGATGCCTACGTGAATGATTCCTGCACGACCAAGCTTACTCCTGAGCTCCTGCACAAAAAACTCACGATACCCAATCAGGTAGCGGGTCTTTCCGCCGAGGAAATCGCCGCTGGCTTTGGTCAGCCTGCTACCGGTGATGCCGGCTGGGGCACTGAGCCAAAAACGGATCCTGCCAAAACCGAACCGGCAGCCGCTGACGATGGCTGGGGTACCCCCAAAAAGGATACCAAAAAAACCGCCGCGGTGGAGGATGATGGCTGGGGAGCACCCGTGAAGAAGAAAACTCCTGCTAAAAAAGGTGCTAAAACCGAAGAGCCTAAGGTAGACACTACCCAGGTTAAGCAGGATGACTTTCAGCAATTGGCTACTATTACCCCCGAGGAGGAGTATTTCCCGGATCAGCTTAGCCTGCTGGAAGTGAAGGAAGACTGGACTTTTGACAAGAAGCGCTCGCGCCTTTATATGGATATTCAGACCATCACGATCGTGCTGCCTGCGTCGCAGAATACCACGACGGGTCTGGAAATACCCGTGGCTTCGTTTAAGTACAAGGATGTGGAGCGTTTGTTCCGCAGCGAGCCTAAGAAGTACATCTGGTACAATACACAGAACGTAGCTCAGCACAAAAATCTCGCGGATGCTTTTGACCTCCGTTTGCCCTATGGCCGGATCACGAAGTATTCCAATCCCCAAGATAAGTCGTTCATCGACATCTATAAAGGTGAGAAGCAGGGGCTTCTGAAGTCAATTCAGTTTGAGCAGGAACTGCTTGAACTTGAAAGTGGAATGTGGGAATATTAATCCTGTATTAGGTAGTTGCTACCTGGTACTTACACAGAAAAGGGGCGCAAATGCGCCCCTTTTCTGTGTAAGTACCTTCTAAAAAATATTAGATGTTACCGGCTTTTTCATCATTCTCCCCTATATCCACCATCGTATCGAAGTACGACCTTACTTTCCGGGCTTTGTCTGGCCCTACCACCTCGGCTAGTTGTTCCACGGAGCTTTCCCGGATGGCTTTGATTCCCCGGTAGTGTTTCAACAGCACGGCGGCAGTCTTTTTACCAATTCCTTCCACGTTTTCCAACTCACTGACCAGGCTGGTGCGGCTGCGCTTATCGCGGTGGTAGGTAATGGCAAAGCGGTGGGCTTCATCGCGAATCTGCTGGATTAGTTTCAGCGATTCTGATTTCTTATCAATGTACAAAGGAAGGGAGTCTTCCGGGAAGTAAATTTCTTCGAGCCGTTTGGCGATCCCTATGATCGGAATCTGTCCGTAAAGATTCAATTCTTTCAGGGCATCACAAGCAGCACTGAGCTGCCCTTTGCCCCCATCTACCACAATAAGGTCGGGAAGAGGCTCGTTTTCATTCAGCAGACGCGCGTATCGCCTCCCTACCACTTCGTTCATTGAAGCAAAATCGTTGGCTCCAACGACAGTTTTGATAGTAAAATGCCGATAATCTTTCTTGGATGGTTTCCCATCCAAGAAACACACCATAGCCGCCACCGGATTAGTACCCTGTATATTGGAGTTATCAAAACACTCGATGTGCCGGGGCAGTGATTTCAATTGCAGATCGGCTTTAAGCTTGATCAGCACCCGATCGCGCTTGGAGGTAGTAGCCGATGCTTCCACGGCCCGGCGTTCGGCCTTTTCTCGGCGAAAAAAGAGCACATTTTTCATAGACATATCCAACAGCTTCTTCTTATCACCGATCTGCGGCACTACGATGTCCAGTTTCAAATCCAGATCAGGCGTCAGGTTCGAGATCAGCTCACGGGCCTGAGCGCCGTAGGTTTCCCGCATTTCCACAATCATCATCGCCAGGATATCTTCGTCCAGCTCATCCAGCTTTTTCTTGATATCGAAGGTCTGCGTGGCTACCACATACCCGTTGGTTACCTTCATGAAATTCAGGTACGCGGCTTCCTCGTCGGAAACGATCGTCAAAACATCCACATCGCCAATCCGGGGATTGACCACAGTAGCCTTGCTCTGAAAATTAGCCAGCAGCTCGATCTTCATTTTCCAATCGTGGGCCTGCTCAAATGCCATCTTTTCGGCGGCATCCAGCATTTGCTCTTTGAAATACTGCTGGGGCAAAGCCAGATTGCCTTTCAGAATATGGTGGATCTGGTCAATCTCGGCGTCATAGTCTTTTTCGGACTGCCGGCCTTCGCAGGGCCCCTTGCAGTTGCCCAGGTGAAATTCAAGACAGACCTTGAACTTACCGGCTTCGATGTTTTCCTGGGTAAGATTGAGGTGGCAGGAGCGAATAGTATACAGCTCCTTGAACATATCCAACAGGGCGTACATGGCGCGCTGATTGGCGAAGGGCCCGTAGTAGGTCCCCAGCCGCCGATCT
>CATMVR010000504.1 GCA_950075905.1 uncultured Persicitalea sp.
TTTCCCAAAATGGAGACCTTGTATCTCAACTTCTCGGTAGGAAGCTTGTCAAAATCAAAGTCTGTTTCCGGCAAGTCGTCCCAGTCGAGCCTGGTTTCGGGCATGGACTTGTTAAAAGGCTGAAAGCCATCTGTCCGAAATGGCTGCGAGGGAATTTTGTCCAGATCAAGGGTCGTTGTGGTGATGGTTTTGCGGTGGATGGAGTCGGGAGCAGCCCACTCAAAGGGTTTAGGCTCGGTAAACTTGAAGGGCCGGCTTACCGGCGGGGAGAACTCTGTTTCATTTTCAGGGAAAGAGATATGGCTGGAGTTAGTCGTACAGGCAGACAACAGTCCTAGTAGGAGGGGCAGTAATGACAGTGGCTTCAACAGGTAAGTTCTCATCATGAATTACGAATAGAGTTGGTAATTGGCCGCTCCACCACTAGCCCGGCTCATCGGATCAAACCGCCAGCGGTGACTGGTAGCCTGCCCGTTGTTCCCGCCGCAGGGACTGCCATTTCCAATAGGTGAGGCTGCGCCAGAGCCATTCGAGCGGACCAAAGCGGAAGTATTTCAGCCAGATGGGGCTTAGTGCAAGCTGGATAATCCAGATGACACCCACTACGTAGAAAAGCTGGTAGTATTCAAGCTCGGCAAAATAGTTGAGACCGTAGCCGTAGAAAAACAGGGTGCAGAGTACGGTATGCATGATGTAGTTGGTGAAGGCCATTTGCCCTACCGCCGCCAGACGGGTGGTGAGGCTTTTGAGGTAGCCGCTCCGCACCACCAGAATCACCGCACTAACGTGGGCGAGTACCAGCAGTATACGCTGCACCGGATAAATCAATCCGACCCAACTGATGGGATGGGTGTCATTGTAGGCCAGCCAGGCATCGCGCGTGGGGGAATTTACATAGCCGTAAGTAAGGCTGAAACACACCAGGGGCAGGCCAAGTCCGTACCCTACCAGCAGCATACGCCGGTACCGACCCGAAGCCCATTTCCCCGACAGAAAACCCCACTTGTACAGGGCCATTCCGAGTAGCATCAGGGCCAATATATCCGGTATTGCAAATATCAGGTACGTAGTCTGTAAAGAAAAAGACAAGGGGCGAACCCGCTCAGCCACGCTGGCGTAGTCGCCTTTCATCAGGATGGTATTACGGGCAGCATCTTCTTTATTGGGAAGAATAGTTTTTTCCAATCCCCGCCAATTGGCCAGGGCCTGGGTGTGGGTAGTAGTCAGGGGGAGCCCTTGCTGCTGTACCTGCTGTGCTTCCAGATAGGCCTTGTGCTTACTGGCAATGTCCTGGTTGAAAAGCGTACCTGAAACAAACCCGATGAGGGCCACTACGGGTACGCCCAGGGCCAGATACAGCGGGCGGATATTTCTAAACAAATACAACAGTAAACCGCAGACTGCATAGTCATACAAAATATCTCCGAACCACAGGAGCAGATGGGCATGCATGAGCCCAAACAGCAGCAGCCATCCCATACGGCGGTAGTACAGGCTTACGGCCGATCGGCCGGTCTGCTCTTTTTTAGCCAGAAACAGTAGCACTCCTACCCCAAAGACGAAGGAAAACAGGGCCCGCATCTTGCCTTCAAACAGCACGGTTACGACGACATACACCCAGAAGTTGGTACTCTCCGGATTTTGACTGAATGATTCGATGAAATTATCCGGCATAGAAAAGGTCGGGATATTCATGAGCAGAATGCCCAGCAGGGCCACGCCCCGCAGAATATCAATCAAGTGAATACGATCAGATTGCGCAACGGGGGCGACAGTGGGTGTTTCGGCCAGGGCGACGGAGGAGGAGTCGTTTTGCATGGAAGGTTGGGGGGTTTGGTTAAGAGAGTTAGGAACCACTGGCAGTCAGCACCACTGGTGAGGACTAACTGGCAGTAATGTATAACAATTGGACAGGAAAAACCCAAAAGCGAGCGTTACAAAAACGTTACAGTTTGCAAAACCTCCGAGGAAAGTCCCTAAAAGGCATCAAATCACCGCCACCAGCTGGTCAATCTCGGCGTCATTGGCTACGCCAAACTTGCGCCGGATGCGCAGGCGGTACTGCCGGATGGCTCCCAGGCCTACCCCTAGCGTGGCGGCCATTTCCTGCGGGGAGTAGCCCAGCTTGTGCAACGCCACAAAGCGCGTTTCGGCCGGACTGAGGTCGGGAAGTTTGACCCGTAAACGGTACAGGAAGCCAGGATGAACTTTTTCGAAAAGGTCGGTGAAGGCGTGCCAGTCGTCTTCGGTGAGCAGCACCGAATGCTGCAACTCGTGCAGGATGTCGGTGCGGGCGGTATCCTGGGTCGGGTCGGCGGGGGCTTGCTGCCAGTCGTCGGCCAGGCGGGTAATGAGCTGGTTTTTGCGGCGGGCATTTTCCCGGAACTGTTGCAGCTGCGCCCGGGCGTTGTGCAGCTCGGTTTCGGCCAGCTGCTTCTCGGCCAGTAGTTGCTGCTTTCGGTGGCGGTCTTTGAGGGTTTGGCGGTTGTAGAGCAGCGCGGCTATGATGAACCCCAGCAGCGTCAGCAGCAGCAGGCCATTGCGGTAGAGTATCTGCCGCTCCTTTTCTTTTTCCAGCAGGGCCTGCCGTGCCTCGTGGCGCTCCAGTTCCATGGCTATTTCGGCCTTGTGCTTGTGGGCCACGTCAATTCTATGCTTCCATTGGACACTATATGTAAATGCCGAATCAGCATAACTAACCGCCTCTTCATAATTACCCAAGGCCCGATGGCATTCTGACAGAATTTCGTAAGGCTCCACTAAAAATTGGGCCAGTGGGTACACCAGGCTGTCATTTTTTTTTGCCATTTCGAGAGTTTTCCGGGCCAGCAGAAGTGCTTGGGAATAATTTTTTCTTTGCACCAGTTCAATCAAAGCAAGCTTGGCAGTGAAGCGAGGGGCATTATCCCACAATTTAGTTTGTTCAGCTATTTTCCAGCCTTTTTTGAGGTATTCACCAGCAGATAGATATTCCTTTTCTTCGAAATAAGCAAGCCCTACATTCCCTAGAAGGATGCCTATCCAAGCTTCATTGTTCAGGTTGGTTACCGGCAGCCTGTCAAGTCCCCACTGGAAGTAATATCTGGCCTTTTCGGGTCTATTTACTTTCAAACAGGCCATTCCGAGGAGGCAAATATTGAAAATATGGGGGGGGGTCAGAGCTTCAACGGGCCGCAGCCGTGTAAGTACCTCTCCGTAGCGCAGTGCATTTTCATAGTCGAAGAAATCGTAGTTTATCCGCGCCAGGCGATAAATAGTGTAAGCTCTATCAGGATAGTCAATTTCATTTAAATTTACTACCAGCTGGTAAGCCCGCGTATAGTAGAGAAAGGCTTTGAAATAATCATGTTTGAAATTGTAATAATAGAGGCCAAGTAATTCATTGAGCTTACCCTTGGCATAGGGAACATCAAGTTCTTCGGCTTTACTTAGCAGACCGATTGCTTTTTGTTCGAAATTTTTGTCTTGAAAATTTAACCTGTTATCAACAGGGAGCAGGGTACTTAGTTCAACTATCAGGCGATCCTTCTCATTGCCGTGCTTTTCAAAAAAAAGAGCTAGGTTGCTTTTCAGCGCCTGCGCCTCCCCAGGACCATCCTTTTGAGCTTTTAAAATTAAGGCTGTCATTCGCTCACATCGTTGCGGTAATGGCATCCGCAGCAGCGAATCCGGCGAGGCACCCGTGGCCCGGGCGGGTAAAAAAGGATAAACTACGGCCATGATGAGCAGCAGAATGCCCAATGCGTGTGGATCAGTATGTCGCTTCTTCATAGTGGATGGCAAAAGGGTTTATAACTGAGAGCATCCCCCTCACTTTTTCGGTAACCCATAGCAGTGTACCTGAAAAACTGCCACCACTCTCTCGCCCTAAATTTACAAAAAGCTCAGACAAGACACAAACAAATTTATTTTCAAAATCATTATTAATCAATATGTTACAAGTAACCTAAACCAATTTTTGTTCATTACTTTTTCCGGCTCTGTGGCCCACTCAGATGATGGTCTTTTTGGGCAGCGATGTAAAAAATTCTCACAATTGTATTTGATTTTTGTTATAGTTGCATAAAATATAACAAATCCATATTATAACCGCTACCTATGACATGACCAATCAACCCCATCCAACTTCTCTTATCACGCTTCGTCTGCCGTTGTACACCGGTGTTACTGCCGGCTTTCCGTCTCCGGCGGACGATTATATCGAGCTGACCCTCGACCTCAATGAGTACCTCATCGACAAGCCCCACAGTACGTTTTGTGTGCGGGTGCGGGGCAACAGCATGGAGGGGGCAAATATCCGGCAAAACGATATCCTGATCGTAGACCGCTCCAAGACCGCTACCTCCGGCCGCATTGTGGTGGCTGGAGGCACCGTCCCATTGGGAGCGACGTTGGAGGCGCGCATCGGTTTTTACTCGTCGTTTCCCGCGCTGATCGTT
>CATMVR010000505.1 GCA_950075905.1 uncultured Persicitalea sp.
CGCCCGAGAGGGCGCCGCGGTACTTCTTCACCAGTACGGCCGTGTCGGCCAGTACCTGGCGAAACTTCTGCTTGCCTTCGCTGGTTTTGAGGTTGATCATGGGCTCCACGTGCAGCTCGCCCGCCCCCGCGTGGGCGTAGTACGAGGCGTGGAGCTGATGCCGTTCGAGCAGTTGTTCCAGCTCTTCGATGTAGGCAGGCAGGTCTTCCACGGCTACGGCGCAGTCTTCGATCAGGTTGACGGGCTGGGTGTCGCCGGGCAGATTCCGGATTAGGCCCAGCCCGGCTTTGCGGATATCCCAGGCTTTGGTGGCGTCGGCGCCAAAGAGCAGGGGCCAGGCGTAGCCCAGCGCTTCTTTTTTCAGGTCTGCGATCAGGGCGGTGGCCTGCCGCTCTACTTCCGGCTCGGTGTCGCCCCAAAACTCCACCATAAGCATGGCTGCCGGATCACCTACCATAAAAAAGCGATTTTGGGAATACTGGTGGTGATTTCGGGTAAAATCCATGATGTACTTATCTACCAGCTCGGAGGCTTTAGGCCCGTGCTGCATGGCCACCCTGTTGGCGTGTAAGGCTTCAGCCAGCGTGTGCGTGTGCACACACACCACGCCCACCGCCGCGGGGGGAGCATCTACAAGGCTGATTTTGGCCTCCGTAATGAAGCAGAGCGTACCCTCCGAGCCGGCAATAAGCCGTGCCAGGTTGAAGGATGGGGCCTTGGCGGTGGTTGCCGTTGGCGTCACCACCAGGCTATCCAGGGCGTAGCCGGAGTTGCGGCGGGTCACTTCCTTTCTGGGAAAATTCTTTTCGATCAACTCCTGGTCAACAGGATTGGAAATAATTCCCCACATGCCGGCATAGATGGCCTGCTCGCGTTTACCGCTTACGAAATCGCCCGAAATTTTTTTAGTAAATTCTGCGTCGGTCAGTTCGCTAAAAATAGTGGTGGTTCCGTCCGAAAGTACCGCTTTTACTTCCAGCAGATGGTCGCGGGTGGTACCCCAGGTAATGGAGTGCAACCCGCAGGAGTTGTTGCCGATCATACCGCCAATCATGGCCCGGCTGGCCGTGGAGGTTTCGGGGCCAAAAAGCAGCCCGTAGGGAGCCAGGTGTTTGTTCAGATCGTCGCGAATGACGCCTGGCTGCACCCGAACCCACTTTTCCTCAGGATTTATTTCCAGAATCTTATCAAAGTACTTCGATATATCCACCACCAGGCCGTTTCCTACTACCTGCCCGGCGAGCGAAGTACCCGCCGCCCGTGGGATGAGCGTTATTTTGTGCTTTTTGGCAAAGGAAATCAAAGCCTTTATGTCGGCCTCGTGGCGGGGAAGTGCCACGGCCAGAGGGAGTTCCTGATACACAGAGGCATCGGTAGCATACAGCCGGCGGATAGCCTGATGGGTAGGGGTGTCATTGTAGTAAAGTTCTCCCTCAAATTCGTTACTAAGAGAGTTAAATTGAAAAAGACTCGGTGCGCTCATGCTGGGTTTTAAAAAATAGATTGCTAATTTAATGGATCAAAATGGTATGCAGCGCTTCGGTACTGCAATTTTGTAAATCAGGCAGATGTCCTGCGGCTTTTGGATAGGCCAACGCCTGTACGCTGTTGGGAAAGTCACCCTGCAGATAGGGCTCCCCGTTTCTTCTGGTTCGATTTTAGGAAACGGACCGGATTATATTTAGGTTTGTTACTAAGTGTATGAATATGAGATTATGAAAGTATTGCTGATTGGCTTCCTGGTAGGTATGTGCAGCCTGTCGTGGGGGCAGAATACCGCCCGCATCAATATCAATTCGGCCAGTGAGTCAGACTATGTGTACTCGCTAACGCTGGAACGCGTGCGATTTCACGAAACCCTCGGCATCGGTCTGGCTGAAACTGAATACGAAACCATTGATATTTTTGATTTGAGCATTCAGAAAGACGGCTCCACCACTTTTGAGGTTGAAAACCCTCTGCTGGTACGGATGACCATCACTTCCAAAAAGCCAACCAATAATCTGAATCCCAACGAAATGCGGCGTGAAAGCCGCACGCAGCTACTCTACATTGTCCCAGAGGAGAACCTGACCATTACGGTCAATCCGGGCAATGCTCTGACCTTTGAAGGGAAAAACGTAGCGCATCAGGAGTTTTTGCAGGAGTATTTCCTGGAAAATCACTTTCAGTATCTGCCCGCTTTCCGCTTTGATCCCAAGAAAATAGACAACAAGGCCATTGTAGCGCAAAGCGATAGCCTGGCCCAGCTCCGCATCCAGAAGTACGAGCAATTTAAGGCCTCCCATCAGGTAGACGCTACGTTTGATAACTTTGTGCGGGCTACCACCCACGTGGAGCCCCACCTGATGCGAATCGTGGTGCGCGACCGTGAAATGCGGCAGAATACTCCGGTAAAACTGACCCCGGAACAGCGCAAAGAACTTGATGCCATTACGCTTGCCAACTTCAAGCTTTATCCCGATGAAGCCCTTTTTAGCCAGGCTTACCGGAACGAGCTACGCAATTGGATACTTATCCCTACCACCACCAGGTACCCCCAGCAGATCAGCAGCCAGTACGCGCTAAGTAACGAGGCCGTACTGGATGTATACCGCAACAGCGCCGAAAAACTCAGTGCGTACCCCCGGCAGCAGGAGTACCTGCTTACCTATTGGCTCAACTACGCCACCACGGCGCTGCAATCCATGGAGGTGGCCCGTACGCTCCTGTCAGATTTTGAAAAGCGCTATCCTGATTTGCCGGCCAAAACGTATCTGGCCAAAGTGATTGCCACCAAGGAAAAACTGAACAAAGGCAACACGGCCCCTGATTTCACCCTGCTCAATACCGATAGCGTGGCGGTGTCGCTCAGCAGCCTGCGCGGGAAGCCGATTTGCGTGGCGTTTGCCTTCAGCCTCAAACAGCACGAGCCAACGCTGAAACTGCTGGAAGAAATCAAGAAAGACAGCGTGACGTTCGTGTATGTAAGCGTAGCGCCGGGCATTTCGTTCAGCACCTGGAAAGAATACGTAGAGCCGCGTCCCCACGCCTTGCACCTGTGGGCCTCCGACGAAGTGATAGAATCCTTGAAAGAAATTTACGCCATCGAGCCCCGTTTTCCCTTCATGGTCATTGACGAGGCGGGGCGGATCGTGAACCGATGGATACCGCAGGAATTTCCGGATAACAAATCCCTGCGGGCCGATCTTGGAATTGTGAAAACCACCACAACGGCCGTAGGCCGCAACTGACTTCTGTACTTACCAACAACAACAAAGGTGGCCCATTGCTGAGCCACCTTTGCTATGCTGTTTCACGATTGCTTTTAGCGCTCGCCGATCTCTTTGGAATACGTGTCGGCGGTGGCCTCAGGGAACGTACGAAGAATATCGCCGATCACCCCTTTGATCATCATGTCGCGGTCGTCCCGCTTAGAGGGAGCTTTCAGCTTACCGGAAGCCCAGCCCTGCCAGATCATCTTGTCGCCACGATTCTGATAGATATTCACGATCAAGCGACCCTCCTGGTAGTTATAGGTCGAGATATTGTTGTTCTGCGGGCCGTACCACCACCAGTAAGGTGACATGTTGTTGTTTGACCGTACCTGCTGGCGGTCTTTCACGTCAGTGAGGTAGCGTACAACCAGCTCGGGGTTCTGCTCATCGAGCCGGTAACCTTTTGCCTGCATCACCTGCGCCACCGCGTCGGTGATCCGGCGGCGGTTGAGTTCGCTGCCCAGAAGTGGGTCCTGCGTCATATCTTTCTCCGGCTCTACCCGGAAAGTCTTGAACTGCCGCAGGTTAACGCTTCGGTCGTAGTCGTTCTGTACCTGAAACGAAGGCGAACAGGCTACAAACCACCCTCCCAGCAAGACTAGCATGGCACTTTTTATTACATTTTTCATGGGTTTTCCTTTCTTGAATAATTCATAAATGATTTACAGTACTATAAACGAAAAAAAACTGTTCCAGATATATATATCATGTATATATAAATTAGACAAGTTGAAAAAAGGATATTTTGGCACAAATTGCCGGGTATAAAACGTATATACCTGAAATTATGACATAGTTTTGGGCTGATTCCTGGGGGACTTCCCAGCAAAACTGATTTTGTACTAACTTGCAGAGTTTTACGAAAAAAGGCACCGGTACCTACCGAATCGGCTTTGTTTTCAAGAGTACGCAGTTATAAATTTTGTAATGATCATAGAAACCGCGCAGCGAACGCGCCAGACTTCGGAGTACTATTTTTCGGTTAAGCTGGCCGAAGTACGCAAGCTAATGGCCGAAGGGCACGATGTAATAAACCTGGGCATTGGAAACCCCGACATGATGCCTTCGGAAGCCACCCTTACGGCGCTGAATGAGGCGATACAAAAGCCTCAGGCGCATGGCTACCAGCCCTATACGGGTACCCCTGCCTTCCGGCAGGCCATTGCGGGCTACTATCTG
>CATMVR010000506.1 GCA_950075905.1 uncultured Persicitalea sp.
AAAAAAGGCCTATGTCACCTTGCAGGAAAACAACGGTATCGCCGAAGTAGACATCGTCAATGGAGCCATTACGAAAATCCACCCGCTGGGTACCAAAGATTACAGCCTGGCTATGAACGCCATTGATCCCAGCGACCGCGACAGTAAAATAGAATTGCGCACTGTGCCTGTTCGGTCGTTTTACCTGCCCGATGCCATTTCCTACTTTATGGTCAATGGTACCCCTTACCTGATCACCGCCAACGAAGGCGACGCCCGCGAATACACCTCATTTGATGAGCAGGTCCGCGTAGGATCACTGACGCTTGACCCAACGGCTTTTCCTAATGGGGCTACCCTCAAACAGAACGCTAACCTGGGCCGTCTGCGCGTAACCAATACCCGGGGCGATATCGATGGTGACGGAGACTTTGACATCCTGTATGGCTTTGGGGGCCGGGGGTTCACTATCATCAATGCCAATACCTATCAGCTGGTGTCTGAAACCGGCAATACGCTGGAAAAACAGGTGATTGCCGAAAATAAATACGACGACGGGCGCTCTGATGACAAAGGTGTAGAGCCCGAAGGCGTAACCGTTGGCCTGATCAACAACCGGCCCATTGCGTTTGTGGCCCTGGAAAGAGCCGACATGCTGGCGGTATACGATTTGAGCAACCCATCGGCCCCGCAGCTGCTGCAACTCATCAGCACCGGCGATGCCCCCGAGGGGGTACTCTTCATCCCGGCCCACGAAAGTCCAAACGGCAAAAGCCTGGTCGTGGCCAGTAGCGAAGGCGACGGAATGGTGAAGTTTTTCCAGACGAATTAGTACAAGGCGGTATTTGATTCAAAAAGTACCCGCTGTAAGATCCTGAAACGAAAGCTCACACCTGAGTTCGTTTCAGGATCTTTTTCATTCCGGTACTTGACAATTTGAAGTTATTACAACACAATTTAACGTCAGACGTTGTTTTTTCAGGATCAGCCAATATATTTAGCCAAACAATTACTCGTACATCAATGAAAAAACAATACACCCTTTTCCTCCTCCTGCTAGTTGCGCTTAGTTCTGTTGCTAACGCCCAAAACGAAGTCATCAACAGCATCATCAAGGAAGCAACCACCAACTCTCAACTCGAAAAGACCGCCCACGAACTCATGGATGGCATCGGCCCCCGGCTCGTGGGAAGTCCGCAGATGCAGCAAGCCCACGACTGGGCCGTAAAGAAATACGACTCCTGGGGTATCCCGGCCCGCAACGAAAAGTGGGGCGAATGGCGCGGCTGGGAGCGCGGTATCACCCACATTGACCTGGTAAGCCCCTGGGTAAAAACCCTCGCCGACACGCAACTGGCGTGGAGCCCGTCTACCCCGCGTGGCGGTGTGAAGGGCGAGGTCATCATCCTGCCCGAATTTGCCGACTCGCTGGCTTTTCAGAAATGGCTACCCAACGCCAAAGGCAAGCTGGTGATGATATCGATGGTGCAGCCCACCGGCCGCCCCGACGAAAACTGGAAGGAGTACGCTACGCCGGAATCCTTCGCTAAAATTAAAGAAAAGCGGGAGGAGATGAGCCGGGCCTGGGCCAACCGGATTCAGAAGACCGGTAAAGACCGCCGTACCCTACCGCAGGCGCTCGAAAACGCCGGGGCCGTGGGTATCGTTACCTCCTACTGGTCGCAGGGCTTTGGGGCCAACAAGATTTTCAGCGCCTATACCAAAAAGGTACCTACCATCGACCTGAGCCTCGAAGACTACGGCCTGGTATACCGCCTGGCCGAAAGCGGTCAGGAACCAATGATAAACCTTGTTGCTGAGTCGAAGGAAAATGGCCTGGTACCTACTTTCAACACCATCGCCGAAATAAAAGGTACCGAGCTACCCGACGAGTACGTGATGCTGTCGGCCCACTTCGACTCCTGGGATGGGGGCACCGGCGCTACCGACAATGGCACGGGTACCATCATGATGATGGAGGTGATGCGGATTCTGAAAAAAGTGTATCCCAACCCCAAGCGCACCATTCTGGTGGGCCACTGGGGCAGTGAGGAGCAGGGCCTCAACGGCTCGCGCGCTTTTGTGCAGGACCACGCCGCTATGATGCCCAAGATTCAGGCGCTGTTCAATCAGGACAACGGTACCGGACGGGTAGCCAACATCTCCGGACAAGGCTTCATTCACTCCTACGACTACCTGGGGCGGTGGCTCAGCAAAGTGCCCGGCGAGATCACCAAAGACATCAACTACACCTTTCCGGGCAATCCGGGCGGAGGCGGCTCCGATTACGCCTCCTTCCTCGCCGCCGGGGTACCGGCATTCTCTCTGAGCTCACTCAGCTGGGATTATGGTACCTACACCTGGCATACCAACCTGGACACCTACGATAAGATAGTCTTCGACGATGTGCGCAACAACGTAGTGCTGGCGGCTATCCTGGCCTACATGGCGAGCGAAGACCTCAAAACTACCTCCAAAGAGGTACGCGTGCCGGTCGGACGGAACGGTGAGCCTACCAGTTGGCCCGCCCAACGGCCTCCTACCCGTAAGGGAGGCGTCGATTAGCCTACCCAATAACTAAAACAAAAGCCCTCCGATACATTTTTACCGGAGGGCTTTTTGTGTTTGGTATCTACGACGGCCTATGCCGTCGATTCCTCATTTCGTGGTTATCAACCCCCATTTTATTTATTTGGGAGTATCCCCCTCTGTTTTAAGATTGGTTTTAATCTGGCATTATTTTTTAATTATTAGTTAAAACAGCCAATAATGGGTATCTTAAAAAAGATTACTGGATTATTCTGTATCAATTCAATAAGCCCATCTGTCATGTACCAGACTGTTTCGATTTAAATTTAAATCTATTGATATGAGCTACTATTATAGCAAGACCATACACCTTGGTTTCGAAGAAGCTGTTGAGAAAGTTACAGAAGGGTTGAAAGCCGAAGGATTTGGCGTCCTGACCGAGATTGACATCAAAGCTACTTTGAAGAAAAAGCTGGATGTAGACTTCTACAACTATACTATATTGGGTGCCTGCAATCCACCGTTTGCTTATAAAGCCTTGCAGGCCGAAGACAAAATCGGAATAATGCTGCCGTGTAACGTGATTGTTCAGGAAAAAAAGACGGGCGAAATAGAAGTGTCCGCGGTAAACCCCGTGGCCTCTATGCAGGCAGTTGATAATGAAGAGCTGGCTGATATTTCGGCCGAAGTTGGCAACCGATTGGAAAAGGTTATCAATGGACTATGAGGATACTGATTTTAAGTTTTTATATAAAAAATGCAGGTGGTAAACATCATCTGATTTTACCTTAATAAACACAGAGAACATATGATAGTACAAGTCAATACCGACAACCATGTAAAGGTTAGCGAGAATTTTGGATGGGAAATAGATGCCCTGGTAACCGATAAGCTAAGTCGTTTCGGTGACCAGATTACCCGGGTGGAAGTACACCTGTCGGATGAAAACAGCGCCAAAAGTGGTGACCGCGACAAACGTTGCCTCATGGAAGCCCGCCTCGAAGGCATGGATCCTATTGTGGTGACAGAAAAAAACGATACAGTAATGCAGGCCATCAACGGAGCCATCTCCCGGCTGAAAGCAGCCATTGAAAACGCACGCGGAAAAGCCGAAGCGCGCTGATTACATTCTCTAAGCTTTCAAATAAAGACGCCCTTTGGTAAAATTACCAGAGGGCGTCTTTATTATATTTAACCTATCCTGGGGCCAGCCAGCTACATATAGCCAACCCTGGGGTACCTGTCTGCTACAAATTCCCCTTTTTCAATTCGTTTGCAGCGTAGTTGGCTGCCCTAGCTGTAATAGCCATGAAGGTCAGCGAGGGGTTTTGCGTTGAATTGGTTGTCATGCAGGCGCCGTCGGTTACGAAGACGTTCTTGCAGCTGTGCAGCTGATTCCACTTATTGAGCAGCGACGTTTTGGGATCTTTCCCCATGCGTACTCCGCCCATTTCGTGAATATCCAAACCCGGAGCTTTGTCGGGTTTGTCGTGGGTTTTGATATTGGTAAAGCCCGCCACAGTCAGCATTTCGGTCATCTGCTCGTGGAAATCCTGGATCATCTTTTCGTCGTTATCGTCGTAGGCTACCGAGATCCGCGCCTGCGGTATCCCAAAAGGATCTTTCAGGTCTTTGTCGAGCGTCACGTAGTTCGTTTCCTTCGGAATCGTCTCGCCCATCATGTGCGAGCCCACGCGCCAGTTGCCGTACTCTTTTTTCATTAGATTAGCTTTCAGGTCTTCGCCAAAGCCCGAGCGGTCCTGGTGCGTCATACGGCTGCCGCTGAATCCCGCCGCGTAGCCCCGCAAAAACCGGGACGCCGGACCGCTCGTTTCCTGCTTGAACACATTGCGGAAGCGGGGAATGTAGCTGCCGTTGGGACGGATACCCGCCGTGGTGGTATCCAGAAAACCCTCGTACTCGGC
>CATMVR010000507.1 GCA_950075905.1 uncultured Persicitalea sp.
AAGGTAGGCGTCACGAGCGGGGCGGCGTTAGTCATAGTCCAGCCGATCATGTCTTTTTCGAGGGCCATCATGGCGTGGTAGCCCGCAATGCCAAAATGGTTGGAGTTGCGCACCGACACCCAGCCGGAGCCCACCTTTTCGGCTTTCTCCATCGCAATACGCATGGCCTGCGGGGCTACCACCAGCCCCAGGCCCCGGTCGCCGTCTACGGTAGCCGTACTGGGCGTTTCGTGAACGATCTTTACCTGAGGAGTAGGATTAAGCCGGCCATTGTCGTATAGCCGTACGTATCCGGCCAGACGGGCAATGCCGTGGGAGTCAATACCCCGCAGGTCGGCACTGATGAGTACCTCGGAGGCCAGAAGGGCCTCATCGGGGGGACAGCCTATTTTTTGAAATACTCTTTGAACAAACTCCTGTAAATAATCGGCCTGGTAGGTAAACATTGGCTGAGGGTTGCGGTATTGGTTTCTGTATGAACAATTAAAAAAATGCTTTATGGCAAGTTTTGTGCAAATATCCGAATAGCAACACTCGTTACAAAATAAGTTTTCCGGTAATCCATATTCCGATCAGAAAGTTGACCCACCCGGAAATGTTCAGAGATGAAATAGGAAAAGTACAATTTACTGTACGGTAAAGCAAATGTCTGTTTTAAAGGAACAAACCCAAGAGAATCGCAGTTAGTAATAGAACGTTGAACGGAAACACGACAGGCGTGCCTACTACCGGGATAAAAGTAGCTGAAAAGGTGGATAGACAACAAACCAATGCGCCTAAGTGAGCGGAAAAAGAAAAATCAATAAACGTTAAGCATACCCTACTCTATCTATATTTACTATTTGCTCCCATGGAGATCAACAACGCTTTTTTGAAACGCATCCTCAACTATTTTGTGCGGGGGCTGATACTGGTTGCTCCCCTCTATTTTACAATTTTGATTATCTGGATGGGAGTGGAGGCGATGGATAATATTCTCCCTATCTCCATTCCTATTTCCAACAATCGCTCCGTCTACCTCCCCGGCCTGGGTATGCTGATCATACTCACTGGAATCATTTTATTAGGCTTTTTCTTCTCAACCGTTGTCCCTCAGTCATTCTTCAAGTTCACGGAGAGTATCCTGCGGCGCATACCGTTGGTGAGTTTGATTTTCTACTCCATTAAAGATCTGATTAGTGCCTTTGTGGGCGAAAAAAAGAAATTTAACCAACCGGTGCTGGTTACCATCAACCGGGAATCTGATATCAAAAAACTGGGGTTTATCACCCAGACGGATTTGAGTCATTTGCATATAAAAGATTATATTGCGGTATACATGCCACATTCCTATGCTTTTTCGGGAGAGCTATTTATTGTACCCATCGAAAACGTGACACTCCTGAACGCATCGAGTACCGATATCATGAAGATGATTATTTCGGGCGGGGTGTCGGTAAAAGAATTGAACGGGCAGACACCGGAATAGGAAATGCATAAGGGCTAGCAGGCGGTACTTACGGTATTCTGTCTTTTTATAGGCTACAAATTATTTGCTATGAAACACGCTTTCATGTTTACCCTACTTGCCATCCTGGCACTTACGGGGAAGTCTACGGCTCAGGACCACTACGATCCCGGCAAAGCCCTGTCGAGTGAAGACCTGTTTTTGAAAGGAGAAAAATCCAACCGGGTTTTTACCCGATCCGACGAGCGCTACCTGGTGCTCGACCACACCCCGATGATTGGCGGGTTTCATCGATACCGTTTCTTTCCTGGTGATGCCATCCGGTTTCGGCTGGATGGACAATCCACTCGTTTTCACGAAGAGATTTATAGTGTTTCCGACAGCAGCTTCACGTTTGTTTTTATCAATGAAGCCGCCGGTCGGATGGAGTACCGCGAGGTACCCCTGAAACTTCTCCGCAAAGTCAAAACCTACCGCCGGATTCCCTTTATCACCGAAGGGGCATTCATGCTTCCTCTCGCCGGGCTTGTATTTATCGGGGCCGATTTTTTCAATAAAGGCATCGATGGACAACGATTCACGACCGACCAAACGTCGCTGCTCATAGGCGGCGGAATCATGGCAACAGGTCTGATATGCTACAAACTGAGCTTTTCGTCGCTCCGCATCAATAAGAATAGTCGTCTGAAAGTACTCAAAACCTACTGAAACGCCCGGCCGGGATGCAGCATCCGGGGGTTTTTTCGTAATTTCGGGCGTTTTTAAGTATGTTTCAAATCGGTTGAGAGAAAGGAAAGCCTTCCCAACCCCCTATTTTTTTTTCCTGTGAACGCCATTCTCGTACATCCCCCCCAGCAGCCCATAAGAGCCGAAATAAGGCTGGCCTCTTCCAAAAGTGAAAGCAACCGGGCCCTGATCATCAACGCCCTGACCCACTTCAAAAGCGTACTGACCAACGTATCAGAAGCCCGCGATAGTCAGACCATGCAGCGCCTGCTACTTTCGGAAGAGCCGGTAGCCGATGTGATTGACGCTGGCACCACCATGCGTTTTCTGACCGCCTACTTTGCCATAACCGGCCAAACCAAAACCATGACAGGCACCGCCCGGATGTGCGAGCGCCCCATCGGCCTGCTTGTAGATGCCCTGCGCACGTTAGGGGCAACTATTAACTACCAAAAAAATGAAGGGTACCCTCCCCTTTCCCTGGAAGGATTCAAATACTCGGGCGTCAATCAATTGCGTATCCGGGGCGATGTGAGCAGCCAGTACATCTCGGCCTTGCTGATGATAGCCCCCCTCCTTCCCGAGGGGCTGACCATCGCGCTGGAGGGTGAGATCGGTTCGCGCCCCTACATCGAAATGACCCTGCACCAGATGGCCTGTTTTGGGATAGAGTACCGCGCCGACTGGCCGGCCAAAACCATTACGATAGCGGCTCAGGAGTACCAACCCAAGCCCTACGCCATCGAATCAGACTGGTCGGGGGCCAGCTACTGGTATAGTCTGGTAGCCCTGGCCGAAGACGCCGAAGTGGAGCTGCTGGGCCTGAAAGAAGAGTCTTTGCAGGGCGATAGCGCCATTGTGCAGATCATGGAGCATCTGGGCGTACAGAGCACGTTTACCGAAAGGGGCGTTTTGCTACAAAAAACTACCGCGGCGCCGGCCCTGGGCTGGGATTTTACCCACTGCCCCGATCTGGCGCAGACCGTAGCCGTATGTTGCGCTATGAAAAATATTCACCTTACCCTGACGGGCGTCGAGAGTCTAAAAATCAAGGAAACCGACCGCATCTTTGCGTTGCAGCAGGAGCTTCGAAAGCTGGGCGCCGAGCTGCTCGAAGTAGAACCCAATACCACCTATGAGGTAAAACGGCTGGACGCGGGCGAGCCTTCAGGTACCAAGCCGAGCATCCATACCTACGACGACCACCGCATGGCCCTGGCCTTTGCACCTGTGGGCATGCTACGTCCTGTTCTGATCGAGGAGCCGGGGGTGGTGGTTAAGTCCTACCCCTCTTTTTGGGAACATCTGGGCCGGATTACCGACCTGGAAGAACTTGAACTTTCCTGATGATTTGTCGCCTCGCCTGTCTCGTTCTCCTGGGTATACTCCTGGGTTGTTTCCGCGAGGGTACCCCCTCCCCCGAGGCAGGCTATGGCTACTTTCCCCTGGAAACGGGGGCCTGGGTAGAGTACGAAGTTACGGAAACGCGTTTTGCCCTGGCCCGTTCTCCCGAAACCCGCACGTACAGAATACGCGAGACTATGGGTGAAAAATATACCGACGCCAGCGGCCAGGACGTTTATCATGTGGAGCGGGCAGTTCGGGAGGGAGATAGCTGGAAGACCGACTCTATCCTGACGGCCTGGCGAACCCCCCATGGGGCCTTCCGGAACGAGAACGGGATTACTTTTGTAAAGCTTCGTTTTCCGATTGGACAAACGGGTACCTGGGATGGTAATCTGTACAATAACCGGGGAGAACAACTGTATGAACTGAGGCATTCGGGTGAATCAGCCCGGGTTGGAAAAGTGGTTTTTGATAAAACAATTGCGGTAATCCAACAAAATGATTCCACATTACTTTCTTTACGAAGAAGTCAGGAACTTTACGCCGAAGGTGTTGGCCTGATTGGTTGGGAGCATACCAATGTCAACTATTGCGGAACACCTGACTGCGTGGGCCAGGGTGTCATAGACTACGGGATTCGCCGCACGGGCATCCTTTCAACTTACGGAAAATGAATAAATCCTTGCTACCTCTGGTCAGCGTTTTGCTGCTTTTACTTGTATCTCAGGTAATTTTTGCCCAGAATGCCCCCCGCTATCTCATCTACTTTAAAGACAAAGCCAATAGCCCATTTTCGCTTGAAAAGCCGGAGGCTTTCCTTTCCGAGCGCTCCCTCAAGCGCCGCCAACGCCAGGCCATTGCAGGTCCAGCAACTCGCCTTGCCTTCGCCCGTATTTCTGTACAAACT
>CATMVR010000508.1 GCA_950075905.1 uncultured Persicitalea sp.
ACCCATTTCGCAGGCCCAACGCCTGCACGAAGCCCATGCTACCTACCGCGAGAAAGCCCTCACGCAGCGGCGATTTAAGCACAAAGATGTGCAGGCGCTGATTCAGGCCCGGCAGGGCAACCCGCTGTACCAGATTACCAAAGTGGGCGAGTCGTTTGAAGGCCGGGAGATTTCGATGATCAAGGTGGGGCGTGGCCCGCATACTGCCCTGCTCTGGACGCAGATGCACGGCGACGAGCCCACGGCTACCATGGCGATTTTTGATATACTCAACTTTCTGGAAGCCAACAACGATGGCTTTGACGAACTGCGCAAGCAGCTGCTCGATAGCACTACGCTGTATATAGTACCCATGCTCAACCCCGACGGGGCCGAACGCTACCAGCGCCGCACCGCGCAGGGCATCGACATGAACCGCGACGCGCTCTACCTGCAAACGCCCGAAGGCCGTCTCCTGAAAGAGCTGCAACAGACGCTGAAACCGGAGTATGGCTTCAACCTGCACGACCAGAGCCCGCGCTACTCAGCCGGGCGCAGCCCCAAGGTAGCCACTATCTCTTTTCTGGCCACGGCCTACGACTACGACCGCAACATCAACCCCGTGCGCGAGAAATCCATGAAGATGATTGTACGTATGAACCGCCTGCTGCAGCAGTTCATACCCGGACAGGTAGCCCGCTATGCCGACGACCACGAGCCCCGGGCCTTTGGTGACAATATTCAGAAATGGGGTACCACGCTGATTTTAATTGAGTCGGGTGGGTACCAGGGCGACCCCGAGAAGCAGTATATCCGTAAGCTCAACTTCGTGGCTATTCTGGCCGGCCTCGCGGCCGTAGCCGATGGTAGCCTGGCCACCGAAAACCGGGAGGATTACTACCAGATACCCGAAAATGGCCGCTACCTCTTTGACCTGCTGGTACGGAATGCTACGGTGAAAGTCAGGGGCAAGAGCTACCTAACCGACCTGGGCATTAACCGCAACGAGGTGAACTACGCCGGAGCTACCAAGTTTTTTACGCAGAGCAAGGTAGAAGAGTACGGCGACCTATCTACCCACTTCGGCTCGGAGGAAATCGACGCCAGGGGCTACGTGATGGAGCGGGGACGGGTGTATCCGGTACCCCTGCAAAGCATCAGCGATGCCGCTAAACTCGACCCGCTTACCCTCTGGAAACAGGGCTATACCTACCTCACCCTCGCCGCAGCCGCTACGCCCCGCCGCAACCTGGGCTTGTACTTTACGGTGCAGCCTTTTCATGTGCTCCGCAATGCCCTGCCTCCCAGTGCTGCCCCCGAGCTGGGTAGCTCTGCGACTTTTGTTCTGAAAAAGGACGGCAAAGTACAATTTGTGGTTATCAATGGCTATGTGTATGATTTGAGTAAGCCACTAGTAAAAAAGGGAAACGGAATTGTGGAATAACCAAACGTATAAGGATGAATTTATCATATTACCTCCCATATAAACTGCCCTTTTCACTCCGTGCAGAATTTTATTTTGTATAGCTTAATTTTATTAATAATCTGAAATTCAATTATTTACACCCTTTATATTTAAATAATCCTTCCATAATGATAGGTTAACATTGGGGTAATATTGCCAGCGTACTTTTGCAGCAAAACTAAGGTACACTGACACCCAAATGAAAAAACATCTTATCTCAACATTCCTCCTGATTTTGCTTTCGGCCGCCGCCTTTGCCCAAACCGGTAGCATTAAAGGAAACATTCTTGACGCAAAAACCAAGGAGGCTATCATTGGTGGTAGCGTGGTTTTGAAAGGAACAACTCCTCCGGTGGGCTCTTCCACCGACATCGAAGGAAACTTCGAACTCCGCAACATCCCAACGGGCAACCATACCGTTGTCATTACTTACATCTCCTACAAGCCCAAAGAAGTGGAGGTGACGGTGTATCCCAACCAGGCGGTAGTGATTAACAGCACCCTGGAAGAAGATGTGGCTACACTCTCCGAAGTGAAAATTGTAGGCCAGCGCCAGACTTTTACGGATGTGTCGGTCGTAACCGAAATCCGGCAGGCTGAGCAGGTAGCCGTAGGTATTTCGGCCCAGCAGATTCAGAAATCGCAGGACCGGGACGCTTCGCAGGTGATTCGCCGCGTACCGGGGGTATCCATTCAGGACGACCGCTTCGTAATTATCCGCGGCCTCAATGAGCGCTACAACACGGTGATGCTCAATGATGCCATTACGCCCTCTACCGAGGTAGATGTGAAGTCTTTCTCGTTTGACCTCATTCCCAGCAGCGCCATTGACCGCATGGTGATATATAAGTCAGGTGCCCCCGAGCTACCCGGCGAATTTTCGGGTGGTGTAATCAAGATTTACACCAAGACTATCCCCGACGAAAACGGCTTTTCGCTGAGTATTGCCAGCAGCTACCGCACGGGCACTACCTTCCAGAATGCTCTTAGCTATCAGGGCGCGCCTGGCGATGCCTTCGGCTTCGGAGCAGGTGACCGTAAGCTACCCGCTTCATTTCCGACTACCAATACGCTTCTTAATGAGAATCGTCCTTCCGAAACAAGCCTGAATGCGTTCCGGAATCTGCCCGAGTTTTTTAATGTAAAAAACAGCACAGTCAATCCCGATCTGCGCCTGTCGCTGGGGTACAACCGCAAGATGTACCTGGGAGATAAGACGTTCACGACGTTCAATAATATCAGCTATTCCAGCACTCATCAGGTATTGTCTACGGATCAGTACCGGTATCTCTCATTCGATCCGGCCAAGCAGGAATCTACGGTATGGGTGAAATACAATGATCAGCTGAATGCCGAAAACGTACGACTGGGCGTGATGTCAAACTGGGCGCTTATTTTGAACCCCAACCATAAGATTGAATTCCGCAACCTCTTCAACCAGCTGACCAACAAAGAAACGACTTTCCGCCAGGGCTTTACCCAGGAAAACGGCCGTGACGTAGAAAACTACGCCTTCCGTTACGAAGCCAAGAGCATCTATACGGGGCAGTTGAGTGGCACGCACGATCTGTCGGACGCCACGACGGTGAAGTGGACGGGCGCCTTCGGGTATACCCACCGCGAAGAGCCTGACTTCCGCCGCTTTGTTTCCAGCCGCAATATCGGTACCAACGATCCCTTTACAGTAGAAATAGTACCCGGCAGCAACGCCAGCCTGGCCCGGGGCGCGCGCTTTTATTCTTCGCTGAACGAGTACACCTCTTCTTTCCGCAGCGACATAGAGCACCGCATTGCCCGTAAGGGTTATGAGGATAACGACAAGATGACCATCAAGCTGCGGGCCGGTGCCTACGGCGAATACAAGGACCGCGCTTTTAAAGCCCGGTGGTTCAACCTCACCAACCCCGGAGGGGTACCGCAGGAAATCCTCAATCAGGGCCCTGAGCAGTTGTTTGGCTCCGGCAACATTGGCAGCGACAAGCTCTACTACGCCGAGCGCACCAACTTCGATGACAAGTATATGGCCCAAAGCACACTGCTGGCCGGGTACGTAGGTGCTTTCATTCCCTTCTCTCCCAAATTCAATGCCTCACTCGGCTTCCGCGCTGAGTACAATCGCCAGCAATTGCAGAGCCGCCTGCGCGGATCGGGTACTCCGGTGCGGGTAGACAACCCTATCTTCCGTCCGCTCCCATCGGTAAATCTGGCTTACAACCTGACAGATAAGTCGCTGTTTCGCCTGGCCTACGGCATTACGCTCAACCGCCCTGAGTTCCGTGAGCTGGCACCGTTTACGTACTACGACTTTGCCTTTGACGTATCGCGGGTAGGCAACCCCGACCTGAAAACGCCGACGATCCAGAACGCCGACCTTCGCTATGAGTTTTATCCTTCGGATGGAGAAGTGATTTCGGTAGCCGGTTTTTACAAGCACTTCCGCAACCCCATTGAGGCGCGGGTCCGGTATGCCGGTTCGGGGGTGGCTTTTTACGTAGACAATGCCGAGCAGGCCTACGCCCTGGGAGCCGAAGTAGAAGTACGCAAATCGTTGAAGTCACTGACTACCTCCGGCTTTGTGGATAACCTCACGCTGCTGTTGAATGCTTCTTTGATCAAAAGTAGCGTACTCACCGGCTTTACCGGCCAGGAAAACAACCGTCAGTTGCAGGGACAGTCGCCCTACCTGGTCAACACCGGTCTGTACTACAATGACGTTAATAGCGGATGGCAGGTAAACGTACTCTATAACGTAGTGGGTAAGCGTATCTTCCTGGTGGGTGATAAGGAAATTCAGCCTACAGTATACGAAATGCCCCGCAACGTAATTGATTTCAATATCATCAAGTCACTGGGTGAGCATCTGCAAGTGAAAGTAGGTGTGCAGGACCTGCTCAATCAGCGCTTCCGGCTGGTTCAGGACAGCAACCTGGACCAGAAGATTACCTCAGTGGACGAAACCTATCAGACCTACCGTCGGGGTA
>CATMVR010000509.1 GCA_950075905.1 uncultured Persicitalea sp.
GGTCATTCCTGATCTGACGCTGTCGGACCTGAACCGGAAACCGGTCAGTATTCACGGAATCAAGTCAGACTATACCGTGTTGTTTTTTTATTCTCCTACCTGCGGGCACTGTAAGGAAGCGGCTCCGATATTAAAGGAGTTTTATGATAAAAACAGCAGCAAAGGCGTAAAGGTACTGGCTATTGCCACGGAGCAGACTCCTGAGGAATGGAAAAAATACGTGACCGAGTACAAGCTTGGGGAGCTTCTCCATGGCTACGATTACACGTTTCAGACCGACTATCGCCTCAAATATGACGTGTTCTCGACGCCAACCATCTACGTGCTCGACAAGGATAAAAAAATCATTGCCCGCCGGATGCCCGTAGAGCAGTTGGATGATTTCTATAACTTCTACCTCAAAAACCACCCGAAGGAAGCTTCCAAAAGCGCTTCGGCGGCTGTGAAAGCAAAGGGCAAATAGAGGATTTTCAACTGCAAAGGCCCGAAGGCACAAGGTTATCCTTGCGCCTTCGGGCCTTTGCAGTGTAATTTTTAGCGCTTTGTGTCAATACTTCTCGTAAAAGCCCCTCAGCCGGTTTGTCAACTGATTGTAAATGGGCTTGCTGAACTCCACAAAAAGCTGCTGGGGAGCGGGCGGAAGTAGCTCCTTGCTGTTGGTCATGCGCTTTTGCTCGGGCGTAAGGGCGCGTTCGTCGCCGTTGAAACTACCCCATTCCGACACCCACACATACTCCCCCGGAATCTTGGTCTGGTATACTATCTTCTGGGTAGTGTAGTCCTGAATCTGCATGTCGAGCTCACCGCCTGATTTTACCGTTTTGCGGCTGTGGGTAAGCTTAGCTTTTACCTTATCGTACACGGGTACTTTCTTGCCGTTTACGGTAGCTTCGCCGGTTTTCACGCTGTCTTTGCTGGTGACGACCTCCGAGTTGTTTTCGATCAGTGTCTGTCCCACCACAAAATCGTCAAACTGCAGCCTGACCACGTGGTCAGGACGAACCTTGCCGGCAGTGGCTTCGTCGGGGGTATAAAAGCGCACAAATTTGTTGAGGCGCCGGTTGGTTTGCAGAAAATCCTCTACCCGATCCTGAAAATATACATTGCTGAGCTGGTAGGCGCGGGAGGTAACCAACACCTGCTCTACCACTACCTTGAAGGTGGCTTCCTGGTAGGCTTCGTCGAGCATCCTGTTTACATCCCGAAAGCCAGGAATTAAATCTTGTGCTTTCTCAAAGTGCTCGTAGGCCTGCCTGGCATTGTCGCGCCCGCCCTGGTTGAGCCGGGTCAGGCCGGCGTCGTAGCGGGCTGTGGCGGCCGCCTCCCGGGCCTCACTCTCTTCCTTAAAAAAGCTACGCGGACTCACAAGGCGCGCGCAGGCCGGGCAGTCCATGATGGCCTTGTGCAGGGTATTCAGGCTAGTGTAAATAGTAGCTTTGCGCTCCCAGCTAAAAGGATCGGCTCCGTTTTCGTTGCGCTGAAGGTCGTCGAGATGCTGCCGGAGGGCCAGTTCGTAGGCTTCTTTAAGAATATCCGCCGAGGAAGAGCGCGGACTGCTGTTGAGGTTGTCTACGGCCAGTAGCACCGACTCATCGTAGTTGCCGCGTTTGAGTGATTTCTTTGCCGATTTGCAGGAATCCAGAATAAGGACAGGTAGCACCAGCAAAAAGAGGAGTGAAAACAAGCGATTCATAAATAAGAAAAGGGGATAATTGAGTACTGTATGACTAATAGAGCCCCAAATTTCTTAAAAAATCATCTCATTTTAGAACGTTTCACTAAATAGGCCGTCAAAATCGGATCGAACCCCTGGGCGATGTCGGCCTCGATGAAGTCAATCTTGTACTGTCCGCATTTGAGTTTGAGGTCCTGGTAGAAGCCCTTCACAAACTGCTGGTACTGATCGCGTACCTGATGGGGCTGTACTTTGACCTTTTCGCCCGTTTCCAGATCCACAAATTCATAGGGACGATCCTCGAAGGCAAACAGTTCTTCGGTCTTCCGGTCGGTTACGTGAAAAAGCAGTACCTCGTGCATGTTGTGGCGCAGATGCTGTAGGGCGGAGAAAAGCTCGTCGGTATGTTCAAGATCCTCAAACATATCGCTGAAAAGTACCACCAGCGAGCGTTTGTGGATTTTCTCAGCAATGAGGTGGATTACCTCCGCCACCGAAGTTTTTTTCTGCGGCCGGGGCTTCTGCAGCAGATTGTTGAGTTCCAGCAGAATTTTGTGAATGTGCGATGGCGTTGATTTTACCTGAGTCTGTACCTCGATTTCATCAGAAAAGGTAGTCAGGCTCACGGCGTCTTTCTGGCGTTGCAGCAGGTGCGACAAACTGGCCGCAGCCATAATGCTGAACGTCATTTTGCCGTAGTTCTCTTCGGGATAGTACATCGAAGAAGAAGTATCGAGCAGCAAATGGCAGCGCAGGTTGGTCTCTTCTTCGTAGCGTTTTACAAAGAGGCGGTCGGTTTTGGCAAATACCTTCCAGTCCATATGCCGGGTACTCTCACCCGTATTGTAAAGACGATGTTCGGCAAACTCCACCGAAAATCCGTGAAAGGGCGACTTGTGGAGGCCAGTAATGAAGCCTTCCACAAGTTGCCGGGCCAGAAATTCAAGATTTCCAAACTCTCTGATTTTTGATAAATCCAACGGGCGCTTGCTCATATCGTTTGTTTAGTTCACTACCTGACATAAATACGAAGATACAGATTGCCCGTAGATTACCGAAGGTCCTACGGAAGATCCTTTCCGGTGTGCAGGGCGCTCTGATTGGCGGGAATGATCAACCCGTCAACGCCAATCACTTTGACCAGTACCTTGGCTACACCACTTGCCACCATGCCTATTTCGCGGGCGGCTGATTTGCTCAAATCAATAACCCGCTTTTTTGTATGGGGGCCACGGTCATTAACGCGCACGGTAACTTTTTTGTTGTTAGCCAGATTAGTAACCTCGATAAGGGTATTGTGGGGGAGATAAGGATGGGCGGCGGTCATTTCCTTGTTGTCGAATACCTCTCCGAAATAGGTAGGCCGGCCATTAAAACTGGATGCGTAGTAGGAGGCAATGCCCGTTTGGGTTTTGCCAAGATTTTCAATTGCTTTCGAAGAGGGTTTAGATAAACTTACTACCAAAAGTAAAAAGAACGTCTGAATGCTCATGCCTTGGAGGTTTGGTGAAACATAAGGACAAACAGCCCAAAAACTACTTAAAGAATCGGCTGTCTGACAAGCTTTGACTGTCAATTATTGTCAAATATAACGCAAACCTTTTGGATGTGTATATTAGTTGTTGTTTTAGTGCAATTTATTTTTCAAATGATATAATTTTGCCGATACATAAACCAGAGCGTTAAATGGCGATATTTTTTGTTTGGAGCAATAAACTTTCTATTTTAGCGTTCGATTTAACCATAAATTGCTACATATAGTGGAAGACAGAGAGCAAATCTACTCAAAACGAGTCAGGGCAGGAAAGCGTACCTATTTCTTCGATGTTCGTTCGACCCGGGCCAATGATTACTACTTAACCATTACAGAAAGCCGGCGTCATCCGCAAGGAGACGGGTTCACCTACGAAAAACACAAACTGTTTTTGTACAAGGAAGACTTCGATAAGTTTATAGAAGCCCTGCAAAGCTCTGTTAATCACGTGAAAACAGAATTGATGCCAGATTTCGATTTTTCCCAGTACGAGGTGAAAGAAGAAGAGGAGCTAGATGGATTGGGAGGAGGATCAGACCTGAAATGGGAATAGGTTGAGTGTATTGAATTGCGGATAATTGACGCCTTCGGATGATCCTTCCGAGGGCTTTTTTAGTTTTTAGCCAGCGAAGTAGTAATTTTGCGCTTTGTTATCATTTTCAAAAAATGAAATATATCTGATGAGTCTCCAATGTGGAATCGTGGGGTTGCCCAATGTGGGAAAATCCACCCTTTTTAATGCAATTTCGAGCGGCAAGGCCGAGGCCGCCAATTATCCCTTTTGTACCATTGAGCCCAATGTAGGGGTAGTGACCGTGCCCGATGAGCGCCTGGATATTCTGACCGGGCTCGTAAAGCCTCAGAAAGTACTGCCAACGATCATCGAGTTTGTGGATATTGCCGGCCTGGTGAAAGGCGCGAGCCAGGGGGCGGGCCTTGGCAATAAGTTTCTGGCTAATATCCGGGAAGTAGATGCCATCGTACACGTGATTCGCTGTTTTCAGGACGACAACGTCGTTCACGTCGAAGGACGGGTAGACCCGGTGTTTGACAAAGAGATAATCGACATTGAGTTGCAGCTGAAAGACCTCGAATCGGTTACCAAAAAGATACAGCGCGTAGACAAGGCCGCCCGCGTGGGCGATGCCCGGGCGAAGACCGAGCTGGAAATGCTCAAACAATACAAAGATGCTCTGGAAGCCGGCCGT